>JAGTUY010000288.1 GCA_018224455.1 Desulfosarcina sp. | reverse complement strand
GGCGGTTTACCTTACCGGGTGCTAATGGGGCCGCGATTGCAGGCCCGGATTAAAAATAACCGATGTTACCTGGGAAAATGGCTCAGCTCCGCGCATACCGGACGGAAGTTGCCTTAGATTAGGCAAAAGCCCCGTTGAAGTCAAGGAAAGACGCACGCGCGGCTGGCATGCCCTTCACCCTATGGCGCCTTCGTCTGCGGGCGCTTGCACGACAGCGAAAGCCTTCGGGAATGTCGACACCCCGCCATCGCGCCGACCGGCGAAATGACCGCAGCCCCGGCGTCGAGATTTCCAAGCACTTGACTTTGCATCAGGCCGGGTCTTATTTTTGAGATCAACTGTCGGTCTGCCCATTTATACGCAGCCTGCAACCCTTGAGAAAGGAGGTCACCCCCATGACCGACCCAGGCTTTTCCACGCCGAAAACTGAAATCGACCAACGCATCGAGAAACTCCAGCGGAGGCTGTTGCAGGAGGGCGTCGACGGCGCGCTGATCCTGCAAAATACGGACCTGTTTTATTTCTCAGGGACCATCCAGCAATCGCATCTCTACATACCCGCCCAGGGCCCACCCCTGCTGATGGTCCGCAAAAGCATGCAGCGGGCCAGGGAAGAGTCTCCCCTTTCAACCATCCTTTCGTTGAACAGCCCGAAACAGCTGATGACCCTGATTCAGGAAAATGGTCTGAAACCACCGGCGGTCATGGGCATGGAGCTGGATGTGCTGCCGGCAAACCTCTTTTTTTCCTATCAGCGGCTGTTTCCTGCGGTGGAGATTCGGGACATCTCACTACCGATCCGCATGGTTCGGGCGGTCAAATCCGCTTACGAACTGAATCTGATTCGGCAGGCGGCAGCCTTTTCCGACCAGGTGGCGGAAGCGGTACCCGATCTGCTGCGCGAGGGATTGACCGAAATCGAGTTGGCCGGAATGGTTGAAGCGCAGGCCCGTAGACTGGGCCACCAAGGAATCGTACGCATGCGCCTGTGGGGCGCAGAAATGTTCTATGGGCACCTCATGTCCGGGCCCGCCGCAGCGGTGCCCAGTTTCCTGGCTTCTCCCACCGGAGGTGCATCCGTCAGCGCTGCCGTGGCCCAAGGGCCCAGTTTCCGCAAAATAAGACGGCATGAACCGATTTTATTTGATTATGTATTTGCCTGGAAGGGCTACATCAGCGACCACACCCGGATCTATGCCATCGGCCGCCCGCCTCAGCAATTGGTGGATGCCCATGCCCACATGCTGGACCTGCAGGAGCAAATCAAAACCATGGCTACGCCCGGCACAAGCGCCGGGGATCTTTATTCGGCGGCCATTGAGATTGCCGCCCGGAAGGGGGTTGATGCGCATTTCATGGGTGCCGGGACCGACCGCATACGATTCATCGGTCATGGCGTGGGGCTGGAGCTGGATGAATTTCCTTTTCTGGCCCATGGTCAGACGACCCAATTGGAGGCAGGCATGGTAATCGCGCTGGAGCCGAAGCTGGTCTTTCCGGGCAAAGGGGTCGTCGGAATCGAGAACACCCATGTGGTCACTCCAAACGGTCTCGACCAGTTGACGCATGCCGAGCAGCAGATCGTATCGGTCTAACGCAAAAAGGGAGCAGAATGCATTCTGCTCCCTTTTTGTGTATATGAAATGAGAATATTAGCGTTTGGAGAACTGGAACCGGGCCCGGGCACCCTTCTGGCCGTATTTCTTTCTCTCTTTTTCTCTCGGGTCCCGTTTAATATAACCGGCGCGCTTCAGGGAGGGTCGTAAATCGGGATCGAAGAGGATCAGGGCCTTGGTGATGCCGTGGCGCACTGCCCCGGCCTGTCCGGAAATACCGCCCCCATGGACTTTGATATCAATGTCGAAGGCATCCAGATTATTGGTCAGGGCCAGTGGCTGCCGCAAAATGGTCCTGGCCGTACCCACTGAAAAATACTCATCCGCAGGCCGATCGTTAACAGTAATGACACCGGTGCCGGGCTTGATCCACGTTCTAGCGATGGCACTCTTTCTTTTTCCGGTAGCGTAATTTGTTTTTTCTGTTGCCATGAAATTCCCCAGTAATCGACTTTATGCTAGGGTTTCCCCTGCACTTATTGGATGCTCATCGTTTCCGGCTGCTGGGCCTCATGGGGATGCTGATCCCCGGCATAGACCTTTAGCTTCTTGTATAGCCTGCGCCCCAGACTATTTTTTGGCAGCATGCCTTTAACGGCGAACCGGATCACATCTTCAGGCCTTTTCTCAATCAGTTTTCTGGCGGTAATGGTCTTTAACCCGCCGATGTAGCCGCTGTGGCGGTAGTAGTTCTTCTGTTCCATTTTTCTGCCGGTGAGGACGATCTTTTCGGCATTGATCACCACCACCGAATCACCCAGATCCGCATGGGGGGTATAGAGCGGATTGTTTTTGCCGCGCAGTGCGGCGGCAACCTGGGAGGCCAGCCGGCCAAGGATGGCACCCTCGGCATTAACCACCCACCATTTGTTTTGATTATCAGCGTCTTTTGCGCTGTAGGTATATTTTTTCACCTTTTTTGCTCCCGTTCGTTGCTTAGAATCAGGGACTATTAATGGATAATCTCTCACGTGTCAAGAAAAAAGTATGGCCCTGGCAAGGTCTAAAAGCAACGATTTTTATTGGCTGGGACACCTATTGTTTTGCCGGTGTCCAATAACTTCGTAGACATAACACGGACATCGTGTCCATCCAGAAATGGTAGATTTTGGTTCAGGTCAAGGCCGCAGTGAGATAGAAACCGCAGGCGTAGCTGCGCTACGTCGAGGATTTCTGTAGAGCGAGAACGCAGGCCTGGACCAAAAGATGCCGTTTCTGGACGGGCACCATTATTTTTTTCCCTGGGCCGGCCCTTTGCAGGTCACCCGAGCATCCAGGCGGCCGCCGGCCTCTACCACCAGATCCCCGCAAATAATCTCACCGGTGCATTTTCCCGTGGCCAGAATAACCAACTGCCCCGTCGTTTCCACACGGCCCTCGATGCTGCCTCCGACCGTCAAGGTGTCTGCTTTGGTGTCGGCCGCGATGTGACCCTCCTCGCTGATGACCACGCTTTCACCGGTGAGGGTGCCCTTGACCGACCCCTTGACCACCAGATTGCCCTTGCCTACCAGGGAACCATCTACGGTCATCCCTTTGTCGATGATGGAAAACTTATTACCATTGTCCTTCACATCCGCTCTCCTGATAACTGAGTCGTAAGCATGTGACTGATCGGGTCCGGAAAATCACGTTTCCCGGGTTTTAAAACCGGGAACGGACGTCTTCTTTCTTTTCCGGCTCGACACCACCTGGCAGTGATGGGACATCAACCGGCCTAACCGTCGGCACCGTCGGCGATGCGGCTCCGGC
Organism: Desulfosarcina sp.; assembly: GCA_018224455.1. Taxonomy (GTDB): domain Bacteria; phylum Desulfobacterota; class Desulfobacteria; order Desulfobacterales; family Desulfosarcinaceae; genus Desulfosarcina. The sequence goes on along the minus strand of JAGTUY010000288.1, from coordinate 14,429 downwards.
ACCGCTTCCCCATGTGGGTGGCATTGGCAGATTGCCCACCGCTTCTTCCGAATCAGCCACCGGCGCTTTCGGGTCGAAGGGCATATCGGCTGACGTCGCTTCCTTTGAAACCGCCGGCGTTGAAACCGGCGCTGGATCCGGTTTGGGAGCAGGCAGATCGATGGGGAAATCTTTTTCCAGAATCTTGGCTCCGGAAGAATCAAACACATAGACAGTGGCGGATTTAAATGACGAGGGGTCCGCCTGACCCATGGCCTGGATCTCCATGTCTCTGAACCGGGAGATTTTAAACGCCTGTCCCCGCTGCCCATCAGGCTCGCCGTTCACAAGCGTCACACCAGGCATGGCCAGCCATTCACCTGGATCCATCCGGTCGGCTTTAAGCACCACCACGCAGCGGCCCGCAACCGGTGAAGCGCGGGGGCCGGTATTTTTTACCCGGAATCGCGCCACGAGGGTCTTTTCCCCGGCGTCGTGTTTAATCTCCAGATCATCCATGGCAACCGCCGGTTGCGTCGGTTCTGCGGTTGCTCTCACCGGGGCAGCATCCGAGGCGGACCCCTTGACCACGCTGGCCGGGAGTGCCGCTGCCGGTGGCCCGGATGTTTGATCGACGGCTGCCTGGCTGGCTGCCGCTGCGGGTTCGGTTTCTTTTTCGCCCGCATCGATTGTCGGCTGGGACACCGGCTTGGCATCAACGGATTTAACAGGCGTTTGCTGTCCGACACGCGCTTGTCGGAGGGGAACCAGCAATCCCGCTTTTTCCATGCGTGCTTCAGCCAACACCAATTCCGCCGTAATCAATTCATGTTCGCTTTTGAAATGGACCATCTGGCGGTTGGCGTCGGTAAGCTGAGCCATCGTCCGGCGATGTCTGACTTTTTCCGCGGTCAGCTGCCATCCTAATCCGGCGCAGGCCAGCCCCAGAATCACCAGAAGGATCACCAGCGTCACGGCGATCCCCTTGATTCTCTTGAAAGGAACGATCCGCCCGTCGTCAGCCACCAGTAAAAGCTGCCATCGCTTTTCGGGTTTTGCCATGGGTCAGGTTTTCCTCACGTATCTTATGGCACGCAGTGTGCCGTTCGTCGGGTTAAAAGCGCTTTCGCTGGACCGGTACGCCCAAATGGCGGTAGGCCGCATCAGAGGTCCGCCGACCCGATGATGTGCGTATCACCATTCCGATCTTCAGCAGATAAGGTTCCACCACATCCACCAGGGTGTCGGTCTCTTCCTGGAGGGTGGCGGAGATGGCTTCGATACCCACCGGACCACCGCCGTAATAATCGATGATGGTTTTCAGGTAGCGATAATCCAACCGGGTGAGCCCTCTGCCATCCACCCCCTCCAGCGCCAGGGCCGCTTCCACGGTGGGTTTGGAAATGGCGCCGTCGCCGCGTACCTGTGCATAATCACGAACCCGCTTGAGAAGTCGATTGACGATCCGCGGCGTTCCCCGTGAGCGTTTGGCCAGTTCCAGGGCACCCGGTTTGTCGATGGCGACGTCCAGAAGCGTCGCTGACCGGGTAGTGATTTGGACCAAATCATCCAGGCCGTAAAAATCGAGACTTCGAAAAATACCGAAGCGGTCTCGCAGTGGGGCGGAGAGCAGCCCCACCCGCGTGGTGGCGCCCACCAAAGTAAAATATTTCAACCGGTAACGGTGGCTGCGGGCGTGAATCCCCTTGTCGAAGACGAAGTCAACGGCAAAGTCTTCCATGGCTGGGTAGAGAAATTCCTCCACTGTCTTGGGGGTACGGTGGATTTCGTCAACGAAAAGCACATCCCCTTCTCCCAGGTGCGTAAGGATCCCGATCAGGTCACCTCCTTTTTCCAAAGCCGGTCCCGATGTCACGGTCAGCGTCCCGCCCATTTCATTGGCAATGATGTGGGCCAAGGTGGTCTTGCCCAGCCCCGGCGGACCATGAAAAAGAACGTGTTCCAAGGGTTCTGACCTTAGCTTGGCCGCCTCGATGGCGATCTTCAAGGTCTCCACCACCTCGGCCTGTCCGACGTACTCATGCAGCCGTTCGGGACGCAGGGAGAGAATGTCCGGTTCCCGATCATCGGGCTGAACGGCGCCATCGATTATTGCCGTGTCATCCGAGCTGTGGGTAAGAATACGGTCCGCCATCAAGTGGTCCATGGTTGCAGGTCAACCATCTTCAATCAACCCATTTACTTCAGTGGGGATGGCTGCCTATTGCCGCTGCCCCCGATAAATTTCGTCAAACAACTGCTCCGCGGTGGCGATGGCGCTGTTTTTTTTCATGGCATCGGCGATCATCTGCCGGGCATCGGTGGTTCTGTAACCCAGCTGCGATACCAGTACATCCATCACCATCTGGATAAAATCTTCATCCGTCGGAGCAGGCGCCCCTTCTTTTTCATGTCTGATGAGGGCAAACTTGTTCATCTTGCCCTGCAGAGAGGCAATGATTTTATGGGCCGTGCGATCACCAATCCCTCTCAATTGCTTCAAGGTCTTGACATCACCGCTTTCGATGGCATGCGCGATATCTCCCACCGAGATGTTCAATGCCTTGACGGCCTTGAGCGGTCCGATGGCTTCCACGGAAATGAAGTATTGAAAGAATTCCTTTTCGGCCTCCAGGTTGAATCCGATGAGCACCGGCTTGGGTTGTCTATCCGTCTGGTAATAATAAATATACAGGGAGACCTCGTCGCCGATGGCTTTGGGGGACAAGGTTTCCATCACGACAACCGGAACAAGGATTTCGTATCCCACCTGGTTCACCAGCAGCAGGATCCGCTCCTTTTCCTTTTTCATCAACCTGCCTTCAAGATATCCAATCATCGCTATTGTGATTTATGGGTTGCTTGGCTTAAACCGGAACAGGCCAATCAGAGCCAATCCCAATGCATCCGATGCATGAAAGGGCCGGATGGGCGTCGGGGCGCAAAGGGTGCTTCGCACCACCCGTTCCAACTGAACCTTTGAGGCGTTGCCGTTGCCGGTGAGAATCTGCTTGGCCTGACGAACCGGCACTTCCGTCAATGCAACACCGGACCGGGTGCCCGCCAGCAGCACGACGCCGCACACCTTACCTAAAACGATACCCGACTTGGGATATTTTTCAAGGGAAAAGACATCCTCGAGAACCATGAGGTCAGGCTTCTCGTCCGCCAGCACTTGACTGATCTTCGTATAAATCCGCTCCAGTCGGCAGGCAGTGGGCTCCTCCTTGGAGGTGGAAATGGTGCCGTAGGCATAGCCGTGTACGTTCAGGCCACTGCCGCGGACAATGCCGATCCCGGTGTCAGCCAGGCCGGGATCAATGCCGATCACTTTGATCATGGTCGATTTTTTAACAGGCGCTCTCCGGTTCAGCGTTTATCTTCAATGCTCATCTTGGCTGTAATTTTCGGAGAACCGCAAAGCACAGAACACTGAACCGCTGAACGGATTAGAGGGATTCCAGTTTCTGTTTGGCGATGCTGGCTTCATTGGTACTTGGATGCCTGGCAACCAATTCTTTGAGCACCAGGCGAGCGTTGTTGGTTTCTCCGATATTCAAAAAGGATAATCCCTGCTTCAGCAACGCCGCAGGCGTCTTGTTGCCGGAAGGGTATTTCTCAATCACTTTCTGGTATTCAAGGATTGCTTTCTCATACCACTTTTCTTGGTAGTACGTTTCGCCGATCCAGAACTGGGCGTTGTCCGCATGCGGGGACTGGGGATAGTCGGCAATCAGCTGCACAAAACCTTTCCGCGCCGCTTGGAGGTTGCCTTCATCAAAGGCTTTCTTTGACTCACTGTAAAGGGCCTGGTCCGATGCCGGCTTGGCTGCTACAACGGCCGTAGCAGCGGGTGTTACCGGTTTCTGCGCCTGAGCGGCTTCCAGGTTCAGATACTGATCAATCATATCCATGCGCTTTTGGACGGCGGCTGTATCCGTGGCCAGCCGGTCCATTCGCTCTCGATTCTTCAGTTGGTTTGCTTCAAACCCCTCGAGTTTCTGTTTGAGCAGATATTCCATCTCTTCCAGCCGGCCGGAGAGCATCTGTGACGATTCCCGCAATGACTGTACCTGGGCAGCCAACCCGGCATACTGCCCTCGAAGTTCAACTTCATCATTGCGGCGGGTCTGGTCCAACCCTTCGACCTGACTGGATATTCTCTCTTTGGCCTGAAGAAAATCCCGGTTGAGTGTTTCCAGTTCGCGATTCTGCTTTTCCAGCTCAAGATTTCGCCGCTCCAGAGCGGAAAGGCGGTGGTCCAGTGTGTAGACATCATCTTGAAGCGCACAACTGCAGAGCAAAACTGCCGCGACAAGGCTAATCCATGCGGTTTTGTTTGGCATAGTCACCTTCCCATGAAATCACGGGGCCTGTACGGCCCGCAAAGCGGACGGCGCGTGGCGCCGTCCCATATAGAATATGCAGCAACGGCTGACTTACCGGCCGATTGCTGCATATTCGGTGAGTTGCATATGGGGTGGGTTGCGTTGCCGCCCCGGCAACCGGTTTGGGAAGCCCCAACCGGCACCGAAGCGGTCATCCGCCGGATGGCCGGCAGGATGACGCGGGTCGTCAACAACACATTTTATTTGGAATTACTCCAAGACAAAAGCGGCACGGCGGTTTTTTGCCCACGCTTCTTCATTTTGGCCCATGTCAAGGGGTTTCTCCTCACCATAACTGATGGTGGTCAACCGTGCATCGGAGATGCCCAGATTCACGAGAAACGCTTTGGCGCTTTCAGCCCGGCGTTCACCCAGTGCCAGGTTATAGGCATTGGTGCCTCTTTCGTCGCAATGGCCCTCGATGACGACGTTGGCTTCTGGAAAGTCCCGCAGCCACATGGCTTTCTGCTTCAGCAATTCCTGGGCCTGGTAGTCCAAGGTGGCGTTGTCGAAGTCAAAATAGACATTTTCGCTGGTGAAACGGTTCTCTGCCATCATCATGTCCCGTTCCATGGCTTCGGCTGCAAGAGTCGCGGCGGCAGCTTCAGCAGCCAGGCGCTCCTCTTCTATTTGCTTCTGCCGGTCCATCGCTTGTTGTTTTTCCAGTTCCGCCTGACGGGCGGCTTCATCGGCGGCCGACGTGTCAGTGGTGGACGGCTCTGTCATAACGGCCTTTTTGGCACAGGAAACAGAGAACAACATGGCGGGGACAATCAACAACATGGCCAGAATAATCCACTTTCTTTTCATCACTTTCTCCTCCTTTTTACGGTATACCTACGATTCATGGGTTTATGATATTTGGAGACCACTTTGGGTTGGACTGCTCGCCGGGCAAGCTGAGCAGACGTCTCTGGTCGGTTCCGTAAGCGGTCATCACGTAAAGCCTGCTTTTGCCCTCCCGCGTCGAGCTGAAGGCAATAAGGCTGCCGTCAGGAGACCATGTCGGTGCCTCATTGCTTCCTTGATTCTCAGTGAGTTGAACGGGCTCGCCACCGTCGGGGTTGATGGTAAAGATATCAATGACGCCATCATTCATGGCGGAGTAAGCAATTCTGTCTCCTTTGGGAGACCAACTGGGCTGCGTGTTGTAGCGCCCTTCAAAAGTCAACCGCTGAACCCGGTTGGAAATCGTGTCGTAAATGTAAAGCTGAGGATGCCCCGACCGTTTGGACACAAACGCCAGTCGCCTGGCGTCCGGAGACCACGTCGGCTCCACGTCGATCCCCATGCTGCCTGTCAGTCTTTTAATCACTTTCCCATTTCCGGTCAACAGATAAATTTCCTGATCGCCGGAAAATGAGAGGCTGGCGGCCAGTTCAAACTTGCCGGGAACCCATGCCGGCGCAGCCTGCAGACCCGGCTTGTCGATTGTTGCAGTCCGGTTTTCCCTCACATGCTGCATGCGGATTCGCGGCCATTTGTCCGCATAGGTGGTATAGGCGATCCATCGCCCGTCCGAGGACCAGTCGGGAAAAAGCGAGATACTGTTGTGGTGGGTAAACCGGGTGACGTTGGTGCCGTCAAATTCACACAGGTAAATTTCCTTGTGGCCGGAACCGTTGGAAACAAAGGCAATTTTCGAATCGAAGAAACCGCGGCTGCCGGTGATGGCGAATACCACCTCGCTGCAGAAGCGTCGGGCCACCTGGCGGTGATCGTCAGGACTGCCCCGATAGCGTTTCCCCACCAGCATTTTTTCTTTGACCGTGTCGAACAGCCGAAGCTCGAACTCGGCATCACCATCCCGAATCACCACACCGCCGGTCACCAGCAATTCAGCACCGATGGCCGTCCAGTTCCGATAACGGATACCGGCTCCGGAAATATCCATTAGCTGCGGGTCTTCAAGGAAGGCACCCGGGTCGCTGATTGAAAAATAGCCAGTGAAATCAAGATAATATTCCAGCAGCGCCGATGCGGCTTTGGCCGCTTCCACGGCTGTCGGGTCCTGTGCGGCAGTTTGGAAGATCGGCACGGCGATGGGGGTTTTTCGAAGAAAGGGATTGGATATATCAATGTAATTGTATTGCGCGGCGGAAGCCGTCCAGGGCAGCAGCCAGACTAACAACACAGGCATAACAAACATCAATCGACGTCGACTCATTTTAGCATGGTGTCCTTGGTTTTTGGGTAACCGTTTAGCGGATGCCCTGGGGCGTGAACCGTATGGCCATGACCACATAGGGTTGAGCCAGTCCATTGGGATGGCTGTCCACCGGGTTGGATTTCACAATGGCCTTGTATGCCGACTCATCCAAATAGGTGTTGCCGGAGCGGTCCGTGAAAAAAATATCCCGAATTTCTCCATCGGGCATCACCTTGAAAACGATGGCCGCCACCAGGGATTGGTCACCACCGGCCATCTGTTCATTAAACGCCCAGTTTTTCTGGATCTGGAAAGCAATTTCGATGCGATACAGATCGATCAACTCGGCTGTCTTTTTTCCGTCTTCGTTGAACTTTCCTAATTTTCCGCCCGTTTTCCCGGCTGAACGATCCGTGGTTGCGCCGGATGGCACCGACCGGCTGGCTTCCGCCTGGCCCACCTCTTGCCGCAGCCGCTCCAAAGCGGATTTCAGTGGTTCGGGCTTGGCCGTTTCCGTCTGCTCATCTGTTTTGACATCCACCTTCTCTTCCAATTGTTCGATGGCCTGCTTGACCACCTGGGTGGACTTAAAGGTCTTTTTTTTCAGCGATGTCTTGGGTTTCGGTGGCTGCGCGTCCGTCACCTTGGCAGCTTTTTTTACCGGCGGGGTGACACTCGGCTTTTTCACCACGTCGGGCTTTTCGATTTTAGGCGCCTTGTTTTCCACCGCCGGTTTTTGGCTGGCTTCCGCAGCGGGATTTTTCAAGGATACCATGCTGACATTGATCACCGACTGGGTCTGGACTTTTTCAGAGCGCAAACTGGGCGTGATCACGAAAAGCAACATAAAAACCAGGTGACAAACGAATGAAAGGGCCATTGGAAAAAACAACGGCGCCTGCCCATCGCCCCGCAGGTCCTGGCTGGAAGATACCGGAACGCGGATGCTCTTTTTCATCAGCCTTTTTTACCGGAGGACTGTCCGATGGCCGAGTCGTCGAAGGGGTCGGTCACCATGCCCAGCTTGTCGACACCGGCGGCCTTGATTTCCGCCATCACCCCGACAACAACGCCATAGGGGACGTCTTTGTCCGCCCGGAAAAAAACCTCGCGATCCGTTTTGCCCACAAGGATTTTTTCCAGCTTCTCTTTGAGGAAATCCATCCGCACCTGAAAATCGTTGATATAAATGTTAGCCTCCCGGTCGATGGTCACGGTGAGGTTCTCCTTTTCATTCACCATGGGGGTGGCGCTCACCTCGGGAAGGGCCACATCGACCCCTTGAACCATCATGGGTGCCGTTACCATAAATATAATAAGCAGTACCAACATGACGTCCACAAATGGGGTCACGTTGATGTCCGACATGAGCCGATCACTGCCGCTGCCGATTGCCATGCCGCCTCCCTTTTATCGTAGAATGTCCCGGTCGAGAATGTTGAGAAAATCAGCCGAAAAACTGTGCAATTCCGTCTCAATCACGCGAATCTTCTGCATGAAATGGTTGAACGCGATCACGGCGGGAATGGCCACTGCCAGACCGGCAGCTGTGGCCACCAGCGCCTCTGAAAGACCCGGTGCCACCACGGCAAGGCTGGCCGATCCCCGCTGCCCGATGCCATGGAAGGAGTTCATGATTCCCCACACCGTGCCGAACAACCCGATAAATGGGGTCGTGTTGCCGGTGGTTGCCAGAAAAGGAACCATCTGATTGATTCGCGTCATCTCCGTGTTGATGGCCCGTCGAAGGGACCGTTTCACGTTGTCGGTGCCCGAAAAGCCCTGGCGCAGGGAGGGACTGCTCTCATCGGGAATCACCTCGTCGCCGGGTTTGCCGCTGGGGTTGAGTTTGCGCAGTTCGGCATATCCGATTCTGAAGATGCGGGCTACCGGACTTCCGCTGAGCTGTTTGGCCTTGGTAAAGGCACCGGCCAGATCCCGGCTTTTCCAGAAATAATCGATAAAAATATTCGACTCCTTAAACGCCTTGCGGATGTACCGGGTCTTTATAATAATGATCGACCAGGACATCACGGAGAAGAAAAGCAGCAGCAGCAGGACAAATTTCACCATCAGGCTGGCGTTGCTGATAATGTGAATATAATCCATCTGGGTAGGCACCATGTCCGTCTCTCCACTGTGTAATGATTAAAGCATGCGTGGGGTTTGCGCTGCCGGTGAGTCCACGGGTAACCGGTATGGGATGTTCAATGCATCGCAACCCCTTGAAAAAGGTTTTGTATAACTATACAAGCCTCCTGAGAGTGTCAAGCAGTTTGACGTTTGAAGTGCCGCGGTTCAAGGCTTTGCAGCCACAGGGACCGCCATTTTCAGGAGGTGCCGACGATTTTGCGTCCGGCGCCCTTACCACCTGAGCATGTGCATCCACAAATTTAGTCAGATCGGCATAAAAATTAGGGGAGAGATAATGGAACGCATCGCCGAGTTCTTGTTTGAAACCATGCTGTTAAAGAGGGTTCACCGCACCGGGTATCAGTTCCTTGGCCCGGGAAAAGAGTCTGTCGCTGAACACACCTTTGGCGTCATGTGCATCGCCTGGACGCTGGCAAGGATAAAACCGGAAGCCGATGAGGGCCGGTTGCTGGCCATGTGTCTGATTCACGATCTTCCCGAAGCCAGGATTGGCGATCTCAACACGGTTCAGAAAAAATATGTCACCGCCAATGAAAAAAAGGCTGTGACCCACATGACACAGGGCCTGCCTTTCGGGCCGGACATCCAGGCGCTGCTCGACGAGTTCAATGCCTGTGAAACGCTTGAATCCCAGCTGGCCCACGATGCTGACCAACTGGCCTTCCTGCTGGATCTGAAATCCCTTTCGGACATGGGCTACGCCGCCCCGGACAAGTGGTCCGCGCATGTAAAGGCCCGCCTACAGACGGTTGCCGGCATCGACCTATCGGAAAGCATAGCGAAAACTGAATGGGATTCATGGTGGTTGAAATTATTTATTGACAGGGACAGGAAAGATAAATAATTTTGTTCGCTTGTTCAAAAATTATGGCAATTTCCTTAAACGGGAGGCAATGATGAACTGGATTACCAGCACACTGGGATCATCCATCGGGAAAAAGCTGCTGATGGCCATCACGGGGTTTAGTTTTTGCGGATTCCTGGCAGCCCACCTGGCAGGTAACCTGACCATCTATGGCGGAAAAGATGCCTTCAACGGTTATGCTGAGCATCTTCACGCCCTGGGACCGTTGCTGACGGTGGCCGAACTGGTCCTGCTGTCCTTTTTTCTGGTTCACGTGATCACCGGCCTGATCCTTTATCTGCAGAACCTGAAGGCCCGGCCGGTGCGCTATGCCGTCAACAAAACCGCCGGCGGCCGGACCTTCGGTTCTGCCACCATGCCCTATACGGGGGCCTTGCTGCTGGCCTTCATCGTATTTCACCTGCTGAATTTCAGCTTCGTTGACAAGACCAACACCACCATATTCAATATTGTTTCCAGTGCCTTTTCCAGCCCGGTGTATGTGGTCATCTACATATTGGCCATGGTGGTCGCCGCTGTCCACGTCAGCCACGGGTTCTGGAGCACTTTTCAAACCGTGGGCGCCAACCACCCCAAGTACATGCCCCTGATCCAGACGGTCGGTATCGCTTTCGCGGTGGTGGTGGGCATCGGATTCGGATTTCTGCCCATCTATATTTTTCTGCTGGCCTGATGGGCCGATTGGCACAACGCGCGATCTTCGGCGACACTTAACACAGACAGCGGGGTAATTCATCCCCACCGGTTTAGAAAGGATATGGCATGGCACTCGATGCAAAAATACCCGGCGGACCGATTGCAGAAAAATGGGACCGGCACCGTTTTGAACTGAAACTGGTCAATCCGGCCAACAAACGAAAATTCAACGTCATCGTTGTCGGCACCGGTTTGGCCGGCGGATCGGCTTCGGCCACCCTGGCCGAGCTGGGCTACAACGTGAAGACCTTCTGTATCCAGGACAGCCCCCGAAGAGCCCACAGCATCGCGGCCCAGGGAGGCATCAACGCCGCCAAGAACTACCCCAACGACGGCGACAGCATTTGGCGGTTGTTCTACGATACGGTCAAGGGCGGAGATTTTCGGGCCAGGGAGGCCAACGTCTACCGCCTGGCCCAGGTGAGCAACGACATCATCGACCAGTGTGTGGCCCAGGGCATTCCCTTTGCCCGGGATTACGGCGGTCTGCTCGACAACCGATCCTTTGGCGGCGCCCAGGTTTCCCGTACCTTCTACGCCAGGGGGCAAACCGGCCAGCAGCTGCTCTTGGGAGCCTACAGCGCCCTGATGCGCCAGGTGGCCGCCGGCAAGGTCCAGATGTTCCCCCGGCGCGAGATGCTGGATGTGGTGCTGGTCGACGGCCACGCCAAGGGCATTGTCGTTCGCAACATGATCAACGGGGCAGTGGAGCGCCATGCCGCCGACGCCGTGGTGCTGTGCACCGGGGGTTACGGCAACGTATTTTTTCTCTCCACCAACGCCATGGCATCCAACGTGACCGCAGCATTCAGGGCCTATAAAAAAGGTGCCTTTTTCGCCAACCCCTGCTTCACCCAGATCCACCCCACCTGTATCCCGGTGCACGGCACGTTCCAGAGCAAGCTGACGCTCATGAGCGAGAGTCTGCGCAACGACGGCCGGGTGTGGGTGCCAAAAAATCCCGGCGATAAGCGCACACCGGAACAGATTCCCGAAGCGGACCGCGATTACTATCTGGAAAACAAATATCCCAGTTTCGGCAACCTGGTCCCCCGGGATGTCGCCTCCCGCAACGCCAAAGAGCAGTGCGACATGGGCAAGGGCGTGGGCGAAACCGGCCAGGCCGTCTATCTCGATTTTGCCGATGCCATTCATCGCGACGGCAGGGATGTCATCGCCAAAAAATATGGCAACCTGTTTCAGATGTACGAAAAAATAACCGCGGACGACCCTTACCAGACACCCATGATGATCTATCCGGCCATTCACTACACCATGGGCGGCCTGTGGGTGGACTACAATCTGATGAGCAACGTCCCCGGACTGTTTGTGCTTGGCGAAGCCAACTTTTCCGACCACGGCGCAAACCGGCTCGGGGCCAGCGCCTTGATGCAGGGATTGGCGGATGGCTATTTCGTGCTGCCCTACACCATCGGCGGCTATCTGGCCGGCACGGCCAAGGCGGACGTCACCACCGGGCACAAAGCCTTCGATGAATCGGAAAAGCAGGTCACCGGCCGTATCGATCGGCTGATGTCCATCGACGGCAAACGAACGGTTGACGATTTCCACAAAACCCTGGGACGCATCATGTGGGAATACTGCGGCATGGCCAGAAACAACGAGGGCCTTGGCATGGCCCGCGGGATGATCCAGGAGCTTCGGGCCGAATTCTGGGAAAATGTTCGGGTGCCCGGGAACGCGGCCGACTTCAACCAGAGCCTGGAGCGTGCCGGACGCGTGGCTGATTTTCTCGAATTCGGTGAATTGATGATCGTTGATGCGCTGGCGCGTCAGGAGTCGTGCGGCGGACACTTCAACGAACGCTTCGAAACCGAAGAACACGAGGCCCTCAGGGATGATGACAATTTCTGTCATGCGGCGGCGTGGGAACATTCGGGAGACGGCCGGGAACCTGAGTTTCACAAAGAGCCCCTGGTATTTGAAAACGTCAAACTTACGCAAAGGAGCTACAAGTGACAAAGACGATCAATTTGACACTGAAAGTGTGGCGCCAGAACGGACCCAAAAACAAAGGACGGTTCGATACCTATCATGCCGAGAACATCTCCACCGACATGTCCTTTCTGGAGATGCTGGATGTGGTCAACGACCAGCTGACGATCGACGGCAAGGAGCCCATCGCTTTCGATCATGACTGCCGGGAGGGCATCTGCGGCCAGTGTGGATGCGTGGTCAACGGGCGGCCCCATGGCGCGGAAAAGGGAACGACCCTGTGCCAGCTGCACATGCGCCATTTTGACAATGGCGACACCATCGCCATCGAACCTTTCCGTGCCATGGCCTTTAACGTGATCAAGGACCTCGCCGTGGACCGCAGCGCCCTGGACAAGATCATCCAGGCCGGCGGGTATGTTTCAGTCAACACCGGCGGTGCCCAGGACGCCAATGCGATTTTGGTCCCCCAGGAAGTCGCCGACCTGGCCATGGACGCGGCCCAATGCATCGGCTGCGGTGCCTGCGTGGCATCCTGCCCCAATGCCTCGGCGATGCTCTTTACCAGTGCCAAAGTCTCGCAGTTGGCACTGTTGCCCCAGGGAAAACCCGAAGCGGCCAAACGGGCGATCAACATGGTACGGACCATGGATGAGCTGGGCTTTGGCAACTGCTCCAATGAGAGGGAATGTGAAGCCGAGTGCCCAAAAGAGATCTCCATCACCAACATTGCCCGGCTGAACCGTGAATATTTCAAAGCCGGGTTCTTCTCCTGATTCGGTTCGCCGAGTGAACTTAGCGATTGATAAGATTCCACGCGGTCGGCCGACTGGATATTGGCCGAACCGGCGCCAGAGGTGGTGGTGCGGGACTTCGGCGAGTCATCGGTGGACCTTCAGCTCCGGGTCTGAATCAAGGACGCCCGCAAGCGCATGGATACGATCTCCCATATCACCGACACGGTGAAAACCCTGTTTGACCAAAACGGCATCGAAATCCCCTTTCCCAAGCGAGACATCACCATTGTTGACCGTCACACCGGCAAACCCCATCGACAGAAAAAAGATCATGCGATCCCTTGATTCTTCCTGAAGATCAGCGTAGCTTTCACGCTTTTAAATTTTTCAGGAATGGTTCATTCGGAATGCAGCCATGAAACTGCCCATGAAAACAGTGGCCGGGGGACTAAATCTTCCCGTATCCATGATTGAACGATGGATCCGCCAGGGAAGAATCCCGATCCAGCGCAGCGGCACCGATGTGGTTTTTTCTCACGCGGCATTGGAAAAATGGGCTGCCACACATAATTTACCATTTTACCTGCATGGCGATCGGACCGATGATCTTCCACCCGAAGCCCTCGATTCACTGGTTTCGGCAACGGCATCGCCATCCCCCATCCCCGGGATCCGCTCTCTCAGCCACCCGAGATGCCTGCCATCACGACCTGTTTTCTTGAAAAGCCGTTGAATTTCAACGCCTGATTGTCATGACAGGCTTTTTTAAAAAAATGAAATACCCGGGCAGTTGGTCCCTGTTCAGGTCCGATGACCGATTGCTGCTCATGATCTTCGCCATTATCGTCGGCGTCTGCAGCGGTCTGGCGGCCCTGTTGTTAAACCATGGTCTGGAAAGCATGCTGGCGTGGCTGCATCACTACCGGATTTACTGGTGGGCTATTTTTCTGCCGGCAGCCGGAGCGGCGCTCTCTTCCCTGTTCCTGGAAAAGGTCGTCAACGAGGGTGCCGGCCACGGTGTCCCCGAAGTCATTTACGCCGTCTCCCGATATGGCGGCCTGCTGCGACTGCGGTCCAGTTTTTCCCGTCTGATTTCCAGTTTTCTGACCATCGGCAGCGGCGGTTCCGCCGGTCCCGAGGCACCGGTGGTGATGAGCGGCGCAGCCATTGGCTCAAACATCGCCCAGGCTTTCTCGCTCAATGACCGCCAGCGGGTAGCGCTGGTTGGATGCGGTGCGGCAGGCGCCATCGCCGCCATATTCAATGCTCCCATTTCAGGAATGGTGTTCGCCATCGAAGTCATTCTGGGTGAGTGGAGCACCATGAACATCATTCCCATTGCCATTGCCGCAGTGGCGGGAACTGAGGTGAGCCGCCTGCTCAAGGGTAACCAGATCGCCTTTGCCCACAGGGACTTCAACATACATTTCCATGACATTCTGGCCTGCGTCGGACTAGCCGTGTGTTGTGCACTGGTCTCCATCCTGTTGACCCGCGCACTGCGT
>JAGTUY010000287.1 GCA_018224455.1 Desulfosarcina sp. | reverse complement strand
GCGGTTGTCCGTATGCACGCCCGGGTGCACGCACGTCTGTCCAGGCATGGCTGAATGGAGCCATGGTTGGCAAAACCATACCCTCAAGTGACGCATAGTGACATCCGTCAACGGCACTGTACCCCTTTTCAAATGCAAAAATCAAGTCTCGATTCAAGGGGATAATGGTGAATAACCAACAGTTACGAGAGATTAGCAGATTATTGGACAACCCTGCCAACCAGCCGCGCGGGTTCGAAAAAAGTGGCCGTAGGGCCGACCGGTGCGGGCGGTATTTCACCGGAACCACCCCACATAAAAAAAAGTACTTAAAATCATAGAAAAAACTTGAAAACCTAAAGCAAAAAAGGGTATTAAACGCGGGTGACCCGGTAAAAGCGTTTCCGAAAGATTGAACCTGCAGTTGCCACCCGGGCGGAATTGCACGCCAATCGCTCAAGAGGCAGCAGAATCGTCACCGTACCGGTGAACCAGCGCGTGAGCACCCGCACCATGCCGGTCCGGGAGTTGCCACGCTGGCTGGTTGCCCGGGAAAGCGCTGATCTATCAAGGAGGAAGGGACATTGTCTTATATCCTGGATCAAGAACAACTGGACGGCTTGGAAGAGGCGTTGACCACCGATCTGATGACGCTGGGCATACAATCCGTGATCCTCATCGACATGGCCGGCAATGTCATCGTCAACCTCGATGACGGTAAGGTTCGCCACGATGTCTACTCGCTGGCAGCATTGGCCGCCGGGAATTTCGGAGCAGTGAGTGCAATGGCCTCCATCATCGGTGAAGAGGAGTTCTCGCTGCTTTTCCACAAAGGCAAGAGCGAGAACATCAATTTCACCAAAATCATGGATGACTTTCTGCTGGTGTCCATTTTCGGGAACGATGTATCACTGGGCTACCTTAGACTCAAGATCGACGAAGTGATAAAAAAAGTCAAAACACTGATAGAAAAGACCCGATCGACTTAGCGTGTTGGCCTGCGCGGTAACGGCTTGGTCCACCCGAACTTATCAACAAGCGGGACGGAAGCATGGCGTTTATCAATACCAAAACAAAAGAAGTTCAGGTCAAGCTCGTTTTTGTCGGCCCCGGCAGAGGCGGGAAAACCACCAATCTGGAATACATTTTCAGCCGGATTCGGCACCGAATCGAATCGGACATGGTCAGCATCAAGACCCAGGGCGATCGGACCTTGTTTTTCGATTTTCTGCCGTTCGAACTGGGGGCGATCAAAGGGTACAATGTTAAGACCCAACTCTACACGGTTCCCGGCCAGGTCAAGTACAACGCCACCCGCAAGCTGGTGCTCAAAGGTGTGGACGGTATTGTCTTCGTCGCCGACTCCATGGTCGACCGAAGGGAAAACAATATCAGTGCCCTGAACAATCTAGCGGAGAATCTTGACTTTTACGACATAGACATCGCCAACCTCCCCCTGGTGTTCCAATACAACAAGCGAGACTTAGCAACGGAGGGAATTCCCATTCTCGACGTTGAAACCATGGAAAAGGATCTCAACGCCCAACTCAAGGCTCCCAGTTTCACAGCCAGTGCGCTAAAGGGAGACAATGTGATCCCCACTGTCAAAAAGGCCATCTCTACGACGATGGTGGCGATTCGGGAAAAGCTTCTATAAGGAGGAACCGCCGTGGATAAAAAAGCGAATGATACGTTCGCCTTTGATTTGGAAAACCGTCTCGATGATTTTTTCAGTGATGCATTGCCTCCCCAAGAAGAACCGCCGACGGATGGGCCTCCGGCGCCAAAAACCAACCTTCCGTTAAAAGAATTAAAATCCACGATCCTGGCCATCGATTGGGAAATCACCGATGATGTCCTCGAAACGTTAATCGACCAGATAGACGGTCTGTTAACGCAGTTTGAAGACGACAAGGTGATCCATACGCTGCTCAAACTTTTAAAATCACTTGGCAAATATGTCCGCACACACAAGTCCAAAGCCCATCCGGATACCATCAAGCGAATCATGGCCGTCTACTCAGCCATAGAGGAATCGGTCACCAACGATGGTATGAGCCGGAGCGAAAAAGAAAAAATGCTGCTGGAGGAGGTCAGACAATTCCAGCGGCTGAAGGCATCCATCGTCGCATCGAAAACCCCCTATGTGGCCAGCGGCCCGCAGAAACCAGGAATTTCAGAAGGAATGCCCGGCATTGATGCCGTTATCAAGGCAATCGATGAACTGAAATCAATGATGGCGAAAGAACTGGGCGCTATTCGGGAAGCGCTTGGGCAACTGCGCAAGAAGTAGTTGTCCTTTACTCTTCAGGCGGACTGCCGCGCTTGAGGAGAATGCTGCCCAGGTCGTCGATGCCATCGATAGACGCAGCCAAGGCAAAACGGTCCTCCACCAGGCCGGTGATGTCTGCGTGCCGAGCCAGATCATAACGAACCATGAGATCGGCAAGGGTCTGGAGTTCCTCTGTTTTGGGAACAAATTGATCATAGACCACCCGGCCACTTGGCGCGGTCAAGGCATGGCGCACCAGCTCAACGGACTGATTCCAGTAACCGGATGCGATCCGCGCAGCCTCATCGGGATGGCGGCCGGCCCAGAGCCCCGATCTTGCCGCCGTCTCCACCAGTTTTCGGACAACGGACGGATTGGCGTCGATCCAGCTGCTTTTCACTAGTACGAGATTGCAGATAAAACCCGGCCAGAGTGACTCCACATAATCCACGACGCCGGCGTCACCGCTGATCACGGTCTGGGCGGCAAACGGTTCACCGACAAAATAGGCATCCAGTGCACCAGACGTCAGTGCCGACGCCATGTCCGGCGGGTTCATTTCGACCACGCGAATTTTTCCGCCAAGCCGCTTCTCCTCGATCAACCTCTGCAGGCAGAGGTTGTGGCCGGAGTATCGCATCGGCACGGCAATGGTGCATCCGGACAAATCTTCCAGCCGACTCGCATTCAAGGTTTTTCGCGCCACCAGCGTACTTTCATGCCGGTTGCCGATCAGTACGACCTTCACGTCGACTCCCTGCTGATGCAGCACCACCGCAAGCGGTGCAATGATGAATGCCGCCTGGATGCTGTCATTTCTCAAAGCCTCGGCCATTTCGGCAAATGAGGAAAACTTCACGGCTTCGAAATAGACACCGTCGCCGTGACGGGAAACATAGTCCAGAAGCGGAGCCGCCAGGTTTGTCACCACCGGCATATATCCCATGCGAACGATCTTCTGTTTCACCGGCTGACGGTTCAACTGGTCGTGAAGCCATGAGATGAACATCAGCCAGAAGAGAAAAAAAAGTCCCAATTTCATGGGCAGCGTCAGGGCACGGGAACCGGCCGGACGTTTTAGGCTAAACGGCATAGTTGACCCCCATCATGAGGAACAACTCACTTCTCAACAGGCTTAGTTCAGATGATTTTTCAAAATCGCGCGGCCGGGGGAAGTCCAGGGTTCGATCCATGATCACCCGGGTGGGGCTGTGCCCTAAAATAACGATCCGATCGCCCATGATCAATGCGTCATCGATGTTGTGGGTCACCAGCAGAATGGTCTTTTGAATGAACGCATGCATGTTGACCACTTCTTCCCGCATTTTCATATGCGTGAGGAAGTCAAGCCCGCTGAAAGGCTCATCCATGATCATGATATCCGGGTTCACGGCAAGGGCACGGGCCAGTTCGGCCCGGCGCTGCATACCGCCTGACAATTGCCGGGGATAGTGATGCTCAAAGCCATCGAGTTCCACCATCTCGATATATTCCGATACCTGTTCATGCCTTTCTTGTCGGTTTTCCAGATGACGGAGTCCCAGGCCGACATTCTCGGCAACGGTCATCCATGGGAACAGGCCGCTGTGCTGAAACACAAAGATGTGGTCGGCGGAAGGCCCCTTGACCGGCTTCTCGTTAATCTGCACACGACCATCGGAAGGCGGCTCGAACCCGGCAATGATTCTAAGCAGCGTCGACTTCCCGCAACCCGACGGCCCCAAAAAGCACACCATTTCACCGTCCAGGATATTCAGGTCGATATCAAAAAGAACGTTCACCCGGTCCCCTTGGCGTAGCAACGGGTCGTCATCACGGCGGGGGTCTCTGCGGCGATTGGCGTAAGATTTGTTAAGCTTTTCGATGTTGATGCGGCCCAACGCCCTGCTCCTTAATGAGTCATTTTTCGCCAACTGGCGGCTTCCAGGGCGCCCAGTTGGCGCATCAGGTAATCCAGGGTCAGTCCCACCAGGCCGATGGCGATCATACCATCCATGACATAATCCATGCGAAGGGCATTTCTCGAATCCAAAATCAGAAACCCCAGGCCGGATTGCACCGCGATCATCTCTGCCGCCACCACGACCAGCCAGGAGATGGTCACCGTCATCCGGAGGGCCGTCACGACCTCCGGGATAATGGCGGGGATCACCAGGCGGGTAATGATCTCGGTACGCGAAAAATTGAAGTTGGCCGCCACATGAAAGTAGGTGGGATTAACCCCATCTACGGCGATGGTGGTGGAAACCACCAGCGGGAAAAAGCTGGACAAAAAAATCAGGAAGATGGCCGGTGGATCACCGATGCCGAACCACAGCATGGCCAGGGGTATCCAAGCCAGCGGCGATATGGGCCGCAAAAATTGAATCAGCGGGTTAATCAAGGATCTGGCGTTCTTCATCATGCCCAGGGCGATGCCCATGGGAATACCCAGCCCGACGGCCAGATAAAACCCCACGGTCACCCTGAACAGACTGGCCACCGTATGCCTGACCAGGGTGCCGTCGGCCAGCAGTTCTCCCATGCTCACCAGCACCACCACTGGTCCCGGAAATACCTCACGACTCCAGCCGCTGAAACGGGCCAGTACATCCCAAGCCAGCAGCAGGGCGAAGAAGCCCAAAAACGGCATCAGGTGGGTGTGGGGTTTCTTAGCCCCGATTTTTCGAACCTTGGTAATCAAACCCGGCCACCTTTTTCAGGGCTGTTGAATGGGTGTCCATCACCAATTCGGAAGCCACTAGCAGAGCGGCAAACCCGATTAAAAGAATGTCGATAATCATGGTGCGCTGGAGCGAATAGCTGTTGCGGAGTGTCATGGCGCGGACTGCAGTGAATCATCCCGGTTTGCAATGATCTCCTTGGCCAGTTCGATATACTGGGTCCCGGCCACACTTTTCTGGCTGTAGTGGATGGCCGGCATGCTCAGGATCTGGGCTTCTTTGAGGCTGCCATCCATCTCGATGACCGTATTGAAGGTCTGCCCCTTGTAAAGGTCCTTGATTTTGGAAAGAATCAGCCGGGAGGAGTGACTGGCCGGGTCCAGCATGGTGAACAGGATGCGGGACTGAATCTGGGGATTGGCTTTTTGTCGGATCAGCCGGATCAGCTGCATCACCTGGTCCACGCCATGGGTGGACAGATAATCGCATTGGCAGGGAATCAGCACCCGGTTCGACGCGGTAAGGGCATTTAGCGTATAAAACTCGATGGAGGGCGGGGTGTCGATCAAGATGAAATCAAATTGAGCCTTGACCGTGTTGAGCCGGTCCTTGAGCATGTATTCAAAATGCTGGGCCCCGAAGTATAATTTGTTGAGCAGAACCATGTTCCGGCCTGAGGGCAATAGCCAGAGATTGGGATAGGCTGTCTCGATGATAAAGTCGTCCAGCGGCCTCCCAAATGCTTTCTGGGCATCATAAAACGTGGGCTGCTGCTTCTGCCCCAGCGAAAGCGTCAGGTTGGCCTGGGCATCGAAATCCACAAGCAGCACGTTCTTGTTGTGCAGGGCCAGGGATACACCGAGGTTCAGGCAGGTAGTGGTTTTGGCGACCCCCCCTTTGCGGTTGCCGATGGTCATCACGTGATCGTTGGCGTGATCCTGACGGGCATGATCAAGATCGAGGAACGTGACCTCCTGAACACGGATAGGCTTGAATGCGGAAAAAAGATGGTTGCATACCGAGCACCGTGCCACGAAGGATGATTGGTCGGTCACATCGTCATCGAGATGAAACCGGGTCCTGCATTTCTGACATACAATGATCATGATTTTTTTCCTCGAGTGACCAACCGAATTGCGTCAGCAGGCCGGGTCAATGTTTCAGGTCCAACCCGTTTAAAACCGTTAGTTTCAGATCGGCGGGATTCACCTCTTCATCGGCCAGACCGGCCTCAACCACCGGGTCGAGAGGCTCGGCAACCATGCCTGAAGCCCGCTTCCGCAAAATGACCCGTCCTCCGTTCTCATGCACGACCCTTAACCCCGATTGTTTGCCCGTGTTGGCTCCTGACAGCAATACCACCGCCAGGCGGTGCTTGAAAACGGTTGCGGCGGTGATCAGGAGCCGGTCTACTTGGACCAGCCCTTTTTCAGGTGCACCGGGGACGATGACCGGTTGGTGGCCATTCCAATTCACCGTGAGGGGCCAGCCGTGATTGCCCACATAACAATGCCCTGCAGAAAGGGAGCGTTCATGGTCGATGGGCGACGCCTGGCATCCGCATCGTTCGAACAGATAGCTGGCAAAGGGCTCACTAAAGGATGACGGCAGGCTCTGAATGGCCACGACGGCGCCATCTTTTTCGGCCAAGGCCGGCACCAGACGGGACAACAGGCTCATCTGCTCCGGGTGTCCACCGGGACCGGAGATCACAATCACCAGACAGCGGCACGCACGCTCGATTGGTTTTCTTTCCGGGCTGCCTGTTTTTGCCCTGGGGATCCGCGCAATCCTGAAATTACCCACCACTGCCGTAGCGGCAACCCTTATCCGTTCGAAAATTTTCTGCTGTTGAAAAAAAATATCCTGGTCTTTGGTGGGCTTGTTTATAAAATCCACCGCACCCAATTCTAAAAAATTGAAAATGGTCTTTGAAGAGCCGTGCCCGGGATTGGACATGATCACCACCGGGCAAGGCTTTTTAATCATGATGTGTTTTATGGTACTGATGCCGTCCATCACCGGCATGTTCACGTCCAACGTCACCAGGTCCGGTCGCAGGTCGTCGATCATGGCGATCGCCTCTTTACCGTTGCCGGCCATGCCCACCACCTTGACCCGGTTGCTGGCGGTCAACATGCTGGACAGAATTTTCCGCATTACGGGAGAATCATCGACGATAAGCACCCGGATCCAATTTTCGGCTGTCTCTGCGGACAGGCCGGACCCTGCTTCGGAGTGGTCCAATCCAACATGGGCTTTCTCGTCAACACGCCGAGCCGCTTCCATAACCAGAAAATGGTAGTTTTTCTGAATGGTCCGTTGCGGAATCGTTCCCACCTCAAGAGACTCGAAGCTGCCGGTCTGCCATCCCAAAATACGATAGAACGCCTCCTCTCCCACGATGTCCTCGCAAGCGGCATGAATGATTTCGCCGTCGACGATAAAGATCGTACCGACTCGGCAATCTTTGGCCACCCGCATACAAATACTGGAAGCGGACAGACAGCACATCTGGATCAGGTCGTTGAGCTGAATGTTCTTCAGCGTCCCGGCAAACCCACTGTCTCCGTCTGGCGGATGCGCGAAGGAAGAAGCGTATTTGGTTCCCATATCCCGCGTGTCAATCCATTTCTATTCCAGTTTGCACGCAAACTCGAATCCGTTTCCAAAAAAAGGCCGTTGGTCCGCCTCGCCCCTCGGTACCCGATAGGAGGCAAAATGGGTTTCACGGTCGTTGAACGGTCACAGCACGGCTACGGCCAGCCTTCTTTCAGACTCCCGTTCTTTGGCCATGACCACCAGTTCGTCCACATTGAGGATCAGGGAAATACTGCCGTCACCCAAAATGGTCGCCCCGGAAAACCCGCTGTTTTCCTGCAGGTAGTCTTCCAAAGGTTTGATCACCACTTCCTGTCGCCCCAGTAACTGATCCACAATGAGACCGGTTCGACCATTTGCGGCTTTGACCACCACAACGAAAAAGCGACCATCCGATTTGGCCGTTGCCGGTTCCGGCATGTTCAACAGGTCGCTCAGCCTGACCAGCGACAGGGGTTCGTCATGCAGATGCATCATCTCACTGCCGTCGACGGTGAAAATCTCACCCCGGTCGAGGCGGAAGGTCTCCTGCACAGCGCTCATGGGCACCGTGATGTGACTGCCGGCGCACCGAATCATCAGCGCCGGTATGATGGCCAGGGTCAGCGGGAGTTTAATCCTGATGCGAGTACCCACATCCTGCCGGGTGTCGACGATCAGGGACCCATTTATTTTTTCGATGCTGCGCTTGACGACATCCATGCCGACGCCGCGCCCGGAGGTGTGAGTCACCTGGTCCGTGGTTGAAAAGCCGGGCAGCATGATCATGTCGATCAGCGCCTGTTGGTCCATCCGCTCCAATGTCTTCCGGTCAGCCAACTGCTTCTCCACTGCCTTTTGGCGAATGCGGGAAAGATCAATTCCCTTTCCGTCATCGGTCACCTCGATGATGACATTGCTTCCTTCATGGTATGCCTCCAGCAGCAACACACCACTTTCCGGTTTTCCTTTTCGCTTCCGGTCGTCGCGGGATTCGATGCCGTGATCCACGGCGTTACGAATGATGTGGATCATGGGATCGGCCAGCTGTTCAATGACCATGCGATCCAGTTCGGTTTCCTCACCACGGAATTCGAGCTGGATTTTTTTATCCGTATCCCTGAGCAGGTCATGGACGAGCCGCGGATAACGGTTGAAAATCCTTGATATCGGCAGCATCCGCACCTTCATGACTTGTTCCTGGAGCTCACTGGACACCCGTCCCAGCACCGTTGTGGCGTCGTTAAGCCGTGCACTGAAGCCTGAAAGCAGGCGCTGATCGGCTTTTTCCATGGTAAACCGATGGTTGAGGTAGTGGGCCATTTCGCGCATGTCGGCAAACAGTTGGGCAAATGAAGAGCGGTTGACCACCAGTTCGCCCACCTGGTTCATCAAGTCGTCAACCTTATCCGCATCGACGCGGATACTCTTTCTGATCGTGCCTCGCGCACTGAAGGTTTCAGGTGCAGAGGCATCAGCAGCTGTCGCCTCCGATGGGGTCGGCGTTGAAAAATCAAGAACCCGTAAGGTTGTTAAGCTTTCTGTTTCAGCCATATCGGCTGCCGGGACGGAAACCGCCGCGGCCTCGGGCCACAGATCACCGTCTGGGTCACTGTCAGCAGCCGGCCAGGTCGGGTGCTTATCGACGTTTCCATCGGCCATTGTTTTCGTGACGTCGTTTCGATCCGTGCCAAAGTCGTCGAGGATGGCCAACGCCATGTCCCGATCACCCTGCCAATCGGAGGGTGGTGGCCTGAAATCAGCCCCATCCGTATCCGAGGAAAACTGCATGGCAATAGGATCCCCGTCTGTCTGCGCATGGTCTGAATTATCTTTATTGCTGTTCAGCATGGACGAAAAGGTTTCATCCAGTGTTCTTGAGAGAAGGGACTCCCGCTCATCGTCATCGATCGCAGGCAGGCCGGCCAGCAGTTGAGCAATATCCGAAGAAGGGAGCGAGTCCGATTCAACGGGTTGACCCGATGTCCTGCCGCCAACGGGTCCAGCAGTCACAACCGTCGCGTCAATGGCTGCCAGCGATTCGGCATTGGGGAAAAGATCCTGAATGCGGCCGACACCGGAGACGACGACCGATTGCATCAAGGCGTCAATCTCATCTGCACCGGCTGTTTCCGATCGGGACGAAAACACCGCCAGCACTGACAGCATGTCCGCATACACCGCCG
>JAGTUY010000286.1 GCA_018224455.1 Desulfosarcina sp. | reverse complement strand
TCAATGCACTGGTGACGCCTTCCACCGATATCAGGACAATTTCTTCCGGGTCCCGGATCATCGAGATGGACCGGGTGATGCGGATCAGGCTTTCATAGGTGATGACAGGTTTTTCCACGGCGGCCTCCTTTGGTAAAAAGGGTTGATTCATGCCGGCCATCGATTTCAACCGTAGCGATAGAAAAAGCAACCAAGAGGGGCCGAGTGAATGTCTCCTAACATTGCGTGGTCGGGTCAACAAGTCAAAAGAGGCAAAACGTCGCTGAGAGGATTCGCTGGGCGCGCAGGCACGATGTGCTTTTAATCAGGTGCTGACGGTCGAATACTCAGATGGCTGGTCTTTAAACTATCCCACAGGTTGGCAGCCTTGGCAAGCGATAATCCGCTTTGGTATCCTGCCAGCGCCGACCCACACATCGGGGCCTTAATGCTCGAGTGCACCGGTATGCAGCCCTTTGCCCGGGCGCGGCCCATCCCACCCTGAGTCCCGGTGACAACGTCTTGGAAAACGCCGGCAACAAACCCTTTTCGAGAATACGGTTGGCGGCCGTCAGGATCCGTATAATTGATCTAAATCATTTTTTTCGGAACTGATCCGCGCCATTATTCAGCAACTCTCTTTTTCTGCCACAGCCATTGTTATGGTATTATAAATCTCGATTGGAGAGGTGAAGGAAGGGCATCAGGCCGTTCGACGGCTACTGAAAATTTTAGATTTAAAAGGAGGTTGTCATGACCACTGAATCTGTTAAACTGAGAGGCAATCCATTTCACTTGGCAAATTCTGTCGACTATTCTGACGATTCCGTCGTCAGTAAAACTCTGCTGAAGAAGACAACTGGAAATATCACCCTTTTCGCGTTCGACACCGGCCAGGGCCTCAGCGAACACACGGCCCCTTTCGATGCGGTGGTCTACGTTCTCGACGGCCAGGCCCGGATCACCATCGGCGGCCAGCCCCGCAGCGTCAGCCAAGGCGAAATGCTGATCATGCCGGCCAACATTTCTCACGCACTGCATGCGGAAAAGCGTTTTAAAATGCTGCTGGTGATGATCCGGGGCGAATAAACGCCGCCAGTCCATTAAATAAAAGAGATGTTTCGGTCTCGCCCGTGAGTCAAGGCGCTCACCGGGCCAATCAGAAAAAACAAGGAGGAACGCTATGTTTTGTTATCAATGTGAACAGACCGCCAAAGGAACCGGCTGCACCATCCAGGGTGTTTGTGGAAAACAGCCCGAGGTGGCCGCGCTGCAGGACCTTTTGCTTTACTCGCTCATGGGTTTGTCCCAGGTGGCGGTGGCGGGTCGGAAAGCCGGCGTCTCCGACGGGGATGTCAACATCTTCACCGTCAAGGCCGCCTTCTCCACCCTGACCAATGTGGACTTTGATCCGGACCGTTTCGTGGACCTGATCAACCAGGCCGTCACCAAGCGGGAAAGCTTGAAAGCCAAGGTTCAGGCGGCCGGCGGCAATGGCGCCTGGGCGGACGGCGCTGCCACCTTTCATCCGCAATCCACCCTGGACGGCCTGATGGCCCAGGCTGAGCAGGTGGGGTTGAAATCCTATCCGGGAGACAGCCCTGACGTTCTGTCACTCAAGCACACCGTGTTGTTCGGCATCAAGGGGGTCAGCGCCTATGCGGACCACGCGCTGGTTCTCGGGCAGGAAGACGAAAGCGTATATGCGTTCGTTCACGAAGGGCTGGCCGCCATTCAACGCGACGACATGGGCGTGGACGACTGGGTGGCCATGGCCCTGCGCTGCGGCGAAGCGGCCTACAAGGCCATGGAGCGGCTGGACGCGGGCAATACGGAGACCTACGGCCACCCGGTACCTACCCAGGTGCCACTGGGTTACAAGCAGGGCAAGGCCATCCTGGTTTCCGGGCACGACCTGAAAGACCTGGAAGAACTGCTCAAGCAGACCCAAGGGACGGGTATCAACATTTATACCCACGGGGAGATGCTTGCTACCCACGGATATCCGAAGCTGAAGGCATACCCTCATTTTTACGGGCAGTTCGGCACGGCCTGGCAGAAGCAGACCAAGGAGTTCGCCGAGTTTCCCGGAGCCATTCTGATGACCACCAACTGCATCCAGCGACCCAAGAATGATTACAAGGCCAACCTCTTCACCAGTGGCATGGTGGGATGGCCGGATATTCCCCACATTTCCGACCTGAACTTCAAGCCGGTCATCGACCGGGCCCTGGCGCTTCCGGGCTTTTTGGAAGACCATGTGGATCAGGAGGTCACGGTGGGCTTTGCCCGCAATGCCGTTCTTGGCGTGGCTGACAAGGTTATCGAGGCGGTCCAGGCCGGCAATATCCGGCACTTTTTCCTGGTGGCCGGCTGCGACGGTGCCAAACCGGGCCGCAACTACTACACTGAATTCGTGGAAAAAGTTCCCCGAGACTGCATCGTTCTGACCCTGGCCTGCGGCAAATACCGCTTTTTCGACATGGATCTCGGCGACATCGGCGGTATTCCCCGGCTGCTGGACGCCGGCCAGTGCAACGATGCCTATTCGGCGGTGCAGATCGCCACGGCCCTGTCCAAGGCGTTCAATGTAGGGGTTAATGAATTGCCCCTTTCTCTGATTATTTCCTGGTATGAGCAAAAAGCAGTGTGTGTGCTGCTGGCCCTGCTTCATTTGGGTATCAAGGGCATCCGCCTGGGGCCCTCGCTGCCGGCCTTCTTCACGCCCAACGTGCTGGACACCCTGGTGAAGAATTTCGACATCAAGCCCATCACCACGGCCGATGAGGACTTAAAGGCCATTTTGGGCTGATCGGTTCCGGATAGGCCGACACAAAAAAGGGGCTGCCCGCTACGATTGCGGCAGCCCCTTTTGCGAAATTGTCGACGGTCAAAAATAGTTTTTAAAAGGGAATATCATCCTCCTTGTCATTCTGGTAAGGCTGCTGGGGGTAGCCCTGATCCTGCTGGTAACTGCCGCCACCCCCGCCGCCTGCTGCCGGCCGGGGACCACCCCCGCCGCCGTCACGGGTGCCGAGCATCTGCATGGTACCGCCGAAGCCCTGCACCACCACCTCCGTGGTGTAGCGGTCCTGTCCGTCCTGGCCCTGCCACTTACTAGTTTGCAGTTTGCCTTCGATGTAGACCTGCCGCCCCTTGGACAGGTACTCCCCGCAGATTTCGGCCAGTTTGCCGAACACGACCACCCGATGCCACTCGGTTTTTTCGCGTTTCTCTCCGCTGTTTTTATCAGTCCAGGATTCAGATGTTGCAACGGGAAAATTGGCGATGGGTTTCCCATCGGCGGTATACCGGATCTCAGGATCCCGTCCCAAATTACCCACCAAAATGACTTTGTTAATACCACCCGCCATAAGTTACCTTCCTTTCATTCATGGGCGCTGGATTGCTGCCCGTTGGTTTTTATCATCGCTTTTTACTCAACCATGTCAACACGTTACCGGCCAGTGGTTTTTTGGCCTGGATGGCCGCGTGGGGGCACACCTCTATACAACAATAGCAGCGGATACACGTGTCGGTGTTAATGGTTATTCCCCGGTCCGTATAGGAGATGGCCTGGGCCGGGCAATACTTCCAACACTCCCCGCAAAGTTTGCAGGTCTTATTGTCCGGCACGGGCTGCTGAATGACGAACTTGCGCATGAACCGACCCAGAAATTCAGGCCCCATGGTGATCGAGCCCAGTTCCGGGAATTGAAAGTCATCCAGGATGTTCAGGTCACCATCGATGTGAACGCTGCCGTCATACACCCCCAGCGACCTGGCATTGCGCTGGGTTGCCAGGGTGTCGGGATCCAATCCGACTTGAAGGCAGACCACATGATCCACGGCGTGGGCGTTTTGGCCGCCGATGAGCAGCCCCAACTCCCGGGGTGTGCCGCTTTTACCCGGGCCCTGGCCTTCCATGGCTAGAATGCCGTCTATGATCGTATAGGCCGGACCCACGGCTTCGAAGATGCTCACGATAAGGCGCCCAAACATCTGCCGATCCACGCCTGTGCGCATGTGCCATTCGGGTTTTTTCAGGCCCACAATGCATCCGAACAGGTTTTTGACCCCTAAGGTCAGCATCATCTGGGTGTGAGTCTTGAGTTTGGCCAGGTTGATCACCACATCGGCTTGCATGGCATCTTTGGCAATATCGATGCTGCCGAAAGGTTCACCCACGTCCACCGCAATGGTTTTTTCAAAGGGTGTGACCGTTACGTCGAGGTCGTTGAGCATCTCCTCGTAGCCGCCCTTTTTCAACAGTTTGGAAAAACTGCCCATGGCCGGACTGTCCGATATCTGGACGCGGGCCCCTTTTTCCAACGCGAATTCGGCGGCCGCCTTGACGATCAGCGGATGCGTGGTCACCGCCTTGTCAGGCGCTGCCGGGGCGAGAAAATTGGGTTTGATCAATACCCGGGTGCCGGCGCCGATGGTTGGCCCCGCAACGGATCCCAGCATCTCAAAAATGATGGGCCGAAGCACCTCGTAATTGTACGTCGCTTGTCGGATATGGACGGTGGACATGCCTGTGGTGCTCTCTGGAAAACAACGAAATTACGCTAATAATCGATTATTTACAAGCGATGGGACGCCTGATAAAGTGCGTTTACTAACGCAACTTAGTATTGATACACGGGTTAATCAAGTCCTTTCCCCGTCCAGGGAGTGTCCCAACCGATGACTGATTCATCCACCGTTTCAGCTAAACCGAATCTTGTCGACAACCGCGCTTTTAACAAACGGATCCGCCGCCATGTTGCCGGCCGGATTCGTGAGTACTATGCAGTGACAGCCCCGGGCGTCGAGGACTTCTGCCGACAGGAGATGATCGGTCTGGGCCTTGACGGTAGCGGCCTGTCTGTGGATGCCGGCGGTGTGGCATTTGCCGGACGGCTGGTGGACTGCCAGCGGGCCAACCTGCATCTGCGCACGGCTACACGCGTTCTGATGCGCATCGCGGTTTTCAGCGCCACCAACCTGCGCCGGCTGGAGAAAAAAGCCGGCGATATCGCCTGGGAACTGTTTCTTCCGGCGGGGTACCTGCCCGATGTGAAGGTGAGCAGCCACCGTTCGCGGCTCTACCACACAGCGGCCATCGCCCGGAGCATTCGGGACGGCATGACACGCCGGTTGGACGAGGCCGGCGGACCGCCGCCGCCCGTTTTCCCCCAGACCCTGTATGTGCGTGTCGTGGAAGACCGGTTTACGCTCTCCCTGGACAGCACCGGGGCGCCGCTTTATAAACGCGGCCTGAAGGCGGGTCTGGCCCGGGCGCCCATTCGGGAAACCCTGGCAGCGGCCATGCTCATGGCCGCCGCTTACGACCCCCGACAACCGCTGGTGGATCCCTTGTGCGGGTCCGGAACTTTTTCCCTGGAAGCGGCCATGATGGCCAAACGGATAGCACCGGGCTTGAAGCGGCCGTTTGCCTTCATGGGGTGGCCGGCCTTTCCCGACAGCCAGTGGGGGTTTATCAAGCAGGAAGCAGCGTCAGAGGTACAGGATTTGATGCACCCCTTGATTTTTGCCTCGGACATCGATGCCGGTGCCTGTGAACGGCTGGCCGGCATGATCACCGGCAACGGGCTCTCGGATGCCGTCAGCGTGGCGCGAAAGGATTTTTTCCAATGCGGGGCGGATCAGTATGGCGGCGGAACGGGGTTGGTGGCGATCAACCCGCCCTATGGCATCCGCATCGGTTCGGCCAGAAGGGCGGATGCGCTGTTCATGGCTATCGGCCGACACCTGGCACAGCGATTCAAGGGATGGACGGTCGCCCTGATCGCTCCCAGGCCCGAGCTGGCCCGTGGGCTGCCCTTTCCGGCCAGGCGGATGCCGCTGTTGCACGGGGGGGTGAAGCTGACCTTGGTATTGGGGGATGTCCCTTAAAACGAATATGCTATTGTTTTTTATGATTTTTTCTTTAACTTGGCCCAGGCATCGCGAAGGGTGACTGTGCGGTTGAACACCAGCGCGCCGGGCTTCGAATCCTTCGCATCCACGCAAAAATACCCCATGCGCTCGAACTGGCAGAAGAAACCCGGACCGGCGTCGGCCAGACAGGGTTCCAGCTTGCAGCCGCGCAGCGCTTCCAATGCGTCGGGGTTGAGGAAATCCTTGTAGGTTTTGCCCGCTTCCTTTTCGTCCGGGTTGGCCTTGCTGAAGAGGCGGTCGTAAAGCCGCACTTCGGCGTCCACGGCGTGGGCGGCCGACACCCAGTGCAGGGTGGCCTTGACCTTGCGGCCGTCTGGGGCGTTGCCGCCGCGGGTGGACGGATCGTAAGTGCAGCGCAGCTCGACGACCTCACCGGTTTTCTCGTGTTTGATCACATCGGTGCAGGTCACGAAGAAGGCATAGCGCAGGCGCACCTCGCGGCCCGGTCCCAGCCGGAAGAATTTCTTGGGCGGGTTTTCCATGAAATCGTCCCGCTCGATGTAGATTTCGCGGGAAAAGGGAACCGTGCGCACACCGGCATCCGGATCTTCTGGATTGTTGACCGCCTCCAGTTCGTCAACCTGTCCCGCGGGGTAATTTTCGATGACCACCTTCAGGGGCCGCAGTACCCCCATGACCCGGGGGGCCCTTTTGTTGAGGTCTTCACGGATGCTGTATTCCAGCAGGGCCACGCCCACCACGCTGTCTCGCTTGGCCAAACCGATGCGTTCACAGAAGTTGCGCAGGGCTTCCGGGGTGCAGCCGCGGCGGCGCAGGCCGCAGATGGTGGGTAGACGCGGATCGTCCCACCCGTTCACATGGCCCTCGTCCACCAGCTGGATCAGTTTGCGTTTGCTCAGCACCGTGTAGCTCAGGTTCAGCCGTGCGAATTCGATTTGTTGGGGGTGGCAGGGGGCGGCCACATGGTCCAGCACCCAGTCGTAGAGGGGGCGGTTGTTTTCGAACTCCAGGGTGCACAGGCTGTGGGTGATGCCTTCGATGCTGTCGGACAGGCAGTGGGTGAAGTCGTACATGGGATAGATGCACCAGGTGTCGCCGGTGCGGTGGTGGCTGGTCTTGCGGATGCGGTACAAGGTGGGGTCACGCATGATCAGGTTGGGGTGGCCCATGTCGATCCTGGCCCGCAGGACCCGAGCGCCGTCTTCGAACTCGCCGGCGCGCATACGCTGAAAGAGGTCGAGGTTCTCTTCTACGCTGCGGCTGCGCCAGGGGCTGTTCGTGCCTGGTTCGGTAAGGGTGCCGCGGTGCTGACGGATTTCGTCGGCATTCAGATCGTCCACATAGGCATTGCCGGTCCGGATGAGCTGAACGGCAAAATCGTAGAGCTGTTCGAAATAATCCGAGGCATAGTGCAGGCGGTCATCCCAGTCGAATCCCAGCCAGCGAACGTCGGCCATGATGGCGTCCACATACTCCACGTCCTCTTTGGTGGGGTTGGTGTCGTCGAAGCGCAGGTTGCAGGTGCCGTTGTAGGTCTTGGCCACCCCGAAGTTCAGGCAGATGGATTTGGCGTGGCCGATATGCAGGTAGCCGTTGGGTTCCGGGGGAAACCGGGTGGCCAGCCGGCCATCGTTTTTGTTGGCTTTCAGATCCGCTTCGATGATGGTGGTGATAAAGTTGGATCCGGGAGGGGTTTCGTGTTCCGTCATCTAATTTTTCCTTGGTTTTCCCCAGGCAGATTCCAGCTGCCTGCAATGGTTGTATGATCCGGACGACGGCTGCGGAAATCGCATGCCGGTCGGCTCTGAATATCGCAAAAAGCATAGGAGGTGTCAAACTGACTCGGTCGATTGCAGTTGATTTTTTCTGTCGATAACGTACGGTATCCACATAAATTTAGGGTAATCACTGTTGAACATTCTCGATACCACTCATGACCAATTTGTCGATGCCTTTCGCCGTCGATACGGCAAGGGAAGCCACATCAGCACGCCGGTGTACCGCCATGTGATGAAAACCGGGAAAACGGCATTTCACGAGTTAGCCGCCTTTGCCGGATTGTCCGGCCTGGCCGGTCAACTGGAGACCGACCTGGTGCTGTCTACGGGTCGGCTGGTCAAGCGGGTGTCAGACGGAAATGTCGTTAAATGGGTTACCCGCCTGACCGATGATCTGGACATCGAGTCGGTGGTCATCCCCATGTTCCGGCGCCACACCCTGTGTGTGTCCAGCCAGGTGGGATGCCGCATGGGATGCCGCTTCTGCCGGACCGGCAAGATGGGGCTGCTGCGCAGCCTCACCGCGGCGGAAATCGTCGGCCAGGTGTTTGCCGCCCGGCACCAGCTGGGATTCGATATCCGCAACGTGGTCTTCATGGGCATGGGCGAACCGCTGGACAATCTGGATCACGTCATTCAGGCCATTCGGGTGCTGACGGATCAGCGGGGACTGGATGTTGCCCGCCGCTATATCACCGTTTCCACCGTTGGTCTCACCGCCGGCATCGACCGTCTCGCCCGGATAGATGGTGCGCCGGTGAACTTGGCCGTCTCCCTCAATGCACCCACCGATGACATCCGTACCCGGCTCATGCCCGTCAACCGGTCCATCCCCATGGCCGTGCTGCAAGCGTCGCTGCTCGGATACCCGTTGGCCAGAAAATCCGCCCTGTTTATGGAGTATGTGCTGATTCAAGGCATCAACGACCGGCAGGAACATGCCAGGGCCCTGGCGCGATACCTGGCACCCATGACGGTCAAGCTGAACCTGATTCCCTTCAACCCCGCTCCCGGCTGTGAATGGCAACCCCCGTCAGCGGATGCCTACGAACGGTTTCACGCGTGGCTAATGGCAGAAAACGTGTTCGTTCGAAGGCGTGCTGAAAAAGGAGGCCGCATCATGGCCGCCTGCGGTCAGTTGGGCGGGAAGAACAAGGGGAAATCATCGACCAACCCATGATTTCCCCTTAATTTTTTTTGCAGTCCGGATACGTGGACTTCCCGGCCTGCATGATCGTTCGTCAAAGGAGGCGAAAGCGTCTCCTTTGGGGCCGCAAAAATTTCCGACGATACTCCATGCAAGCCAAGCGGGGTTTTGCACCGCATGGGCAGATTACCGGAGGGCCGAGCACATTGCCTATTGATACGGTTCGAAGCTGATGGTTTGACCGCCGATAGCGGCTTCGAGCATCAGACCGCCGATGGCATGGACAAAAACGGCCATTCCCTTGCGATAGTTGGTGCCGGCCTGTTTGCCGGTGGACGGCCCCACGCTGGCACCTGCTGTCTTGCCCATGGATCCAGCCTGGGCCTGCAGGCCAGCCGTGATAGCCACAGCGGATGCATTGGCGTCGAACTCGAAGGTTCCTCGGGTAAATTCATCGTAAGCGCGATCGTCCTCAAAAAAGATGATCTCGCGGAAGGCCTGACCGCCCACTTGCCAACCGAGCGACAATTTGATCAGCGTCGCCGTTCCGGTGGCGGTGTCGCCCCGAAAGACTTTGCCTTTTCCGTAAGCAGCTCCGACAAAAAGGCCCCCTTTGCCCACGGTGGGAAAAACCGCGTAGCCGTGAGCCGTTTCAAAAAACGGCATCACGGCAGGGGATGTTTTAAATACAGCAATGGCGTCGGCGTGGCTGTCGGCACAGACCGAAACCGGCGCGGCAGCCATCATCATCATGACAGTCAGACCAATCAAGCCAAAGCGTTTCATATGGGACCCTTGCGTTTAAAATTTAACTGACAACGGCTGCGGTGTACTTCGCCCATGAATGCCGGCAACCGCCGAGAAGCAGTGGATTGCTGCTGCCATGCAGGGCTGGACACGCGCAATCGGTTTTCTAAGGACAGTCAGGCCAGCGCCGCCTGAAAAGGTGTCAACCCCACCCGCTCGATCATTTTGCCCAAACGTTCGCCCGTCTTGGCATTTTCCTTGTAGCACTGAACGGTTTTGTCGATGGCATCCAGGACCTGCTTGTCATCCAGTCCGGAAACCAGTTCCTGGGCGATGCGCGGCTCGGCGCCCACATTGCCGCCGATAACTACCTGCCAGCCATCCTTGAGGCCGATCAGACCGATATCCCGCACCCAGGATTCGGAACAACTCAGGTGGCAGCCGGACACGGCCATCTTGAATTTGCCGGGCAGCGCCAGGCTATGATATGTTTTATCCAGGGTCATGCCCATTCCCAGGGCATCCTGTTTGCCCAGGCGGCAATAGGTGTCTCCCG
The DNA here is from genome assembly GCA_018224455.1 of Desulfosarcina sp. GTDB lineage: Bacteria > Desulfobacterota > Desulfobacteria > Desulfobacterales > Desulfosarcinaceae > Desulfosarcina. The sequence goes on along the minus strand of JAGTUY010000286.1, from coordinate 4,680 downwards.
GGCAGGCCCGCACGCTGCGCACGCACAGCCCCACTGCGGCCCCCTTGTCCAATTGCAGTTCGTTCCAGGCGGCATCGATATGCTCTTCCTTCAATCCCACCAGGACCACACGAGCTGCTCCGGTGATCTTGATCGCCTGCGCATCGTATTTCTCGGCCACATCGGCGATGGTTCGCAGCAGCTGTGGGGTGACCATACCGCAGGGGATGTGCGGGGCGATGGCATAGGTCTCTTTGTCGCGTTGTAAAATGGCACCCTTTTCTCCTAGTTTCAGCATTTTCAACCTCCTGATCGGTTTCCTGTGGTGGTTCAATCAACCCATTTTTGGGCTGGCGGCCACTTGAAGAATCTATTCAGAACGGTTGCTTTTGTCAAATAATGTTCTTTTTATCAACCGTCGCCGGATGACGGCAAACCACACCGCACACCAACCGCGCGCTGATATTTTTCAGGTTTCGTATTGACGCCACGGCGGCCTGGGAATACTATAAAAAAAAATAGTTCGAGAAGTTTTTCTCAATTTCATTTCCATATCATGATCCCTCAATAAGGTTCGGCGTTGAACCCTGCACCGCGAAATGTTGCAGCGGGTCAATTCTGCATTGTGAACATCGCATGTCAAGAGGAGGAGAAAAAAATGAAAAAAGCAGCCGTTGTGTGTGTCGCCGTATTATTGGTGCTTACATTTTCCCTGTCGTGCCAGGCCGAAACCCTCGAATTGCTCACCTGGGAAGGCTACGCCCCCAAGGAACTGATGGACAAGTTCGCAAAGGAGACCGGAATTACGGTAAAGCCGACATATTCCAACAACGAGGAGATTATTGCCAAGCTCCGGGCCACTCGCGGCGCAGGGTTCGATCTGGCCCAGCCCAGCCAAGACCGGATATCATCGGTACAGGCCAAGTACAAGCTCTACCAGGCGATCGATTTTGCCAAGGTGGACACCGCCCTGATCGTTCCCTCGATGCTGGAGGCGGTGAAGAAGAACACCATGGTTGGTGATAAGAGTTATGCGGTTCCCCATGTTTACGGCACCTCCGGGCTGATCGTGAACCGTAAATATGCGCCCGATGCGTCAGATTACAAGGACCTGCTCAACCCCGCCTACAGCGGCAGGGTCAGCTATCGGCTCAAACGTCCCACGTTGATCGGCGTCGCCTTTTCCATGCAGCAGGATCCTTTTGTGCTCTACGCCAACCCGACAAGCTATGAAAAGCTGATGAAACGGGTCGGTGAAAAGCTGATCGAGAACAAGGGGCTGGTTAAAAATTACTGGACCAACGGGGACGCTCTTTTGCAGTCCATGCGTTCGGAAGAGGTGTTCGTGGCCATGGCCTGGGACAACGGCGGGTGGAAAATGCATGCCGAAAATCCGGACATCGATTTCGTGGCCCCCAAAAGCGGCGCTTTAGGCTGGATCGACACCTTCACCATTCCAGCCAAGGCCAAGAACGTCGAGGCGGCCTATAAATGGATCAATTTCATGTTAACGCCTGAGAACGCGGCGGTGTTCACCAACAAGGAAAAATACGGCACCGCATCCGCCGGGGCCATCGAGTATTACGATGCCGAGGTCAAGGCTAATTTTCAGCGTTCTTTTTCCAAGGCTGACATCGACAACATCAAGTGGTATCCGCCGGTTCCGGCCAAGCTGGAATCCATTGAGGGGTTGATCTTAGACAAAGTCAAGGCCGCCAACTAGCGCTGTCTCACAATTGTCTATTATTACAAAATGCGATTGACATGGCCTTAGACCTGTCGGTTGAAAAGGTATCCAAATCGTTCGGCGATTTCACTGCGGTGAATGAGGTCTCCTTTGCGGTGGAGCAGGGGCGGTTCTTTTCCATTTTAGGTCCGTCGGGCTGCGGGAAAACCACACTGCTGAGAATGATCGCCGGGTTTATCGAACCCACTGGGGGACGGATTCTTATCCGCGGCAGCGACATGGCGAATCTTCCGCCCAACCGCCGGCCGGTGAACCTGATCTTTCAGCACCTGGCCCTTTTTCCGATGATGAACGTGGCCCAGAACATCGCCTTCGGCCTCCAGCGGCGCAGGGAGAAAAAACCCGATATCGACAGAAAAGTAGCCGACATCCTGGAGCGAGTCGGACTGCCGAAGTTCGGCAATAAAAACATCGGCCAGCTTTCCGGCGGGCAGAAACAGCGGGTGGCCATTGCCCGCTGCCTGGTGCTGGATCCGGCTGTGCTGCTGCTGGACGAACCCCTGGGGGCCTTGGATCTGAAGCTTCGCGAACAGATGAAAGTAGAACTGAAGAAGCTGCAAGCCCAGGTGGGAACGACCTTCATCTACATCACCCACGACCAGTCGGAGGCGCTGGTCATGTCCGATCATGTGGCCGTGATGAACAAGGGCCGATTTGAACAGGTGGACACCCCCCGCATGCTCTACGCCCATCCCAAAACGCCCTTCGTGGCCCGGTTCGTTGGAGACAACAACGCCTGGAACGGAATCGTGGCCGATCAGCGGGACAATTTGTGTACAATCAAGACCGCCGACGGCCAGACCTTTTCCGCCGGCGCCGAACCGGATCTGAAACCGGGTGCCACGGTTTCGTTTTTTATCCGTCCCGAGGCCATCATCATTGCCCCGGAATCCGGTCTGGACGATTTCAACCGGCTGACCGTGACCATCAAGTCGATCCTTTTCGACGGGGCCAACAGCCGGCTGCTGGCAACGCCAACGGACGGTGATGCGGAACTGATGATCGCCCTGCCCCAGAATCGACAATACGATCACCTCGCTGCCGGCGACCGTGTCGACATCGGCTGGAGCGCCCGCTCCGCCAGCTGTTTCAGGGTCCCATGAACGCCGCCCGATCCCGCATCACGCTGCCCTTCCTGATCTTCGTCACCCCTGTGCTCATGTGGCTGTTTCTGCTTATCGTCCTGCCCCACATCGACCTGCTGCTGATGTCCTTCCGGATCGAAGACGATGCCGGAGCCATGGTGTGGAGCCTGGTCAACTACCTGAATTTTTTCGATGAGCCGGTTTACTGGCGCACGTTCACGCGCACCGCCGTTTACGCCATCCTGACCACCATGATCACCTTTTCCGTGTCCCTGCCGGTGGCCTTCTACATCACCAAGGTGGTTTCGCCGCGCTTCAGCGGTTTTCTCAGTCTGCTGCTGCTCATGCCCTTTTGGGTCAGCGAACTGGTGCGGGTTTACGGGTGGATGATCCTGCTGCGCGAGAGCGGCGTCATCAACCACTTCCTGCTTCGAGCCGGGCTGTTGCAGCGACCCGTGGAAATGCTTTACAACGACATCACCATGGTCATGGGCCTAGTTTACACATCCATGCTGTTTATGGTGGTGCCGTTGATTTCAGTGCTGGAGAGTCTGGACGACAGCCTCATCGAGGCGGCCTATGACCTGGGCGGAAATGTTTTTTCGATTGTCACACGGATCATCATTCCCCATGCCATGCCCGGCATCGTGTCCGGTGGAATCGTGGTCTTCATGCTCACCTTGGGCAACTACCTCACCCCCAACCTGATCGGCGGCAAGAACTCGCTGTGGTTCACCGAACAGATCTACAACCAGTTTATCGCCAGCTTCAACTGGAACCAGGGCGCGGCGTTCGGCTTCCTCCTGCTGATTCTCTCTTCCGCGATGGTCTGGATCGGGCTCAAACTCACCCGCCAGAAACTCAGCCAGGTGGTTCAATGATCCGTTCGCTGCCCAACACCCGACCCTACACCCTGGGCTTCAAGCTCTACGTCATCCTTTTTTTCGTGTTCCTTTTTGCCCCGCTGTTAATCACCTGTGTTCTGGCCTTCAACGACTCCCAGTTTCCGGCGCTTCCCTGGAAAGGGTTCACCCTGGAGTGGTTCACCGCGGATCTGCCGGAGCGGGTGGGCATTTTTCACGACTCGCTCAATCTTTCCGCCATCGGGGTGAGTTTCAAGGTCGCCTTCTGGGTGTCGATCTTGTCGACCCTTGTCGGCACCTGCGGAGCCTTTCTCTTCGAGCAGGAGAATTTCCGCCTCAAACAGGCGCTTTACTTTCTCATGCTGGCCCCCCTGGTGGTTCCCGGTGTGATCCTGGGCATTTCCATCCTGCTCTTCGCCAACACCCTGGGGGTGTTCTTTGAAAACACCTTCAATCTGGACGTGCCCCTTTTCCGACCGGGGTTCTGGCTGGTGGTGTTGGGCCAGTTTTCTTTCATATCGACGCTGGTGACGCTGGTGGTGTCGGCCCGGCTAAAAAAATTCGACCACAGCCTGGAAGAGGCGGCCCTGAACCTCGGCGCCACACGGCTGCAAGTGATCTGGCACATTACGCTCAAGTTCCTTCGCCCCGCCATCATCGGTGCCGGGGCCGTGGCATTTCTGATGTCTTTCGAAAACTTCAACACCACCCTGTTTCTGGTGGGATCCCAGTCCACCTTGCCGATCACCCTCTATCTTCAGGTGCGCGACGGGTCCACGCCCGTGATCAACGCCGTCTCCTTCCTGCTCATTGTGGGCACCTCCATGCTGGCGGTGGTCAATCTGACCCTCAGCCGCAAAAAGGAATAGGTCTAACCTTCGTCCGGGTCCGGGATGTGATCCGTGCACGGGACGCCGGCCTGGCAAAGGCCGCAGGCATAGGTGCCGATACCATAGGTCTTGCGGATAAATGCATTCATCGCGACGTTGGTGTACTGCTTGCATTT
>JAGTUY010000285.1 GCA_018224455.1 Desulfosarcina sp. | reverse complement strand
GTGGACACGAAAGACCTTCTCGGCCTGAGCATCGTTGCTGCCAACATGATCAGTGATATCTATTTCCGGGCAAAAGCGGCAGGGGCGGAAATCACGCCCGAGAATATCCGGGACCACATCAAGGCCCTCGAGGAAAAAGCTGACGCGAACGATCAGGAAATGGGAATCAGCCAGTAAAATCGAATCCATGAAACAGCAAAGCCGCGGCACGTTGAATGTCGCGGCTTTTTAATTCGAACTGCCGGTTTTGAAAATGGGGTTGGTCGGCTGGCGATGAGTTGGAATCCAAAAATCTGCAGCCCGCTTTTCGCCTGTGATAGCAAATTGAAAGTCAACTAATCATCTAAAATGGCCAACCACCAAATGTAGTGGTCGGGCATCTTTTTACCAATGCGGTTCTTAATAGCAGCTACCTGTCGTACTGGGACTCGTGTGGTATGATCTGGCTATTGTTAAATCATTCACTTACCATGTCGGCAGCCATTTTTGCCTCTACGGTACGAGTATCACCGAGCATGTGGTCCGGCACGCCACGATATCCTCCTGCGCCTGAGCCACATCGGTGAGCGGATATTCCCGGCTAACGGATATATCGAGACTACCATCGGCAAAAGCTTGTTCGTTAAAAATTCCCTGAATGAGATCCTGATGCCCTTGATTGATAAACTGCAAAAACGCTTTTCTGACCGCACGCTCAATCCGTGTTCGGCTTTTTTCAGTGCGAAGATTAAGTTCGTTTCGCTGATTTACAAGTTTTTTCAGTGAGTCGGATTGATTGAAATGGGATTCTATGGCTTTGAAAATAACACTACAGTCTTTCAGCCCGCCAATAACATTTATTGCGGTATTATATACCCCAAATGACGGGTGGCGTTTTATTCAGCGCTGTTTCAACTGCTGTGGTGGCAGTTGGATGCCTTGAGCAGATGTCTCGAAGGAGAACCTAAAGCGGGGAGTATCGGACGGAATCCGAGAGGTAGCGCTGGGTGCTTAAAAGGGGTCGGGCATTGAGGTCAAGAAAGCTGAGAGTGACAGGAACCGCCGTATACGGAACCGAACGTACGGTGGTGAGTGAGGACGGAGGGTGCGAGCCCTCCTCCTACCCGATCGCCCGGCAGGGCGCGCTCACTTGGAGGTGCAGGTGTTCTACACCCAACAGGGGGAAGTGTTAGCCGTACGGCAAGAGGACATTGGGGGTCAATAGTGCCCCCCCATTGCTGCTATTGAGCAGGGACGCACCCGGCGGACTTCAATTGATCTCATGTGTCCGCAGGCAGGCAACAAAGTGCTGGTTGCCGAAATCCTCAAGCAGTGGCTCCGTCTCTGCGCAGAACTTCCGGGCGTAATTGCATCGGGTCCGGAAACGACATCCTGAAGGTGGGTTAATGGGGCTGGGAACATCCCCTTTGAGAACGATTTTTTCGCGTTCAAGCGTAGGGTCGGCAACCGGTACCGCCGATAAGAGGGCTTTGGTGTAAGGGTGCAGGGGAGAGTCGTACAAGTCGTCCGTGGCTGCCATTTCCACGATTTTACCAAGGTACATGACCGCAACGCGAACCGAGATGTGTTTGACGACACTCAGGTCGTGAGCGATAAAAAGGTAGGTCAGTCCAAGACTTGCCTGGAGCTCCTCCAACAGGTTGATCACCTGGGCCTGAATGGAGACATCCAAGGCGGAAACCGGTTCATCGCAGACGATCAGCTTGGGGTTGAGGGCCAGCGCCCTGGCGATGCCGACCCGCTGCCGCTGCCCCCCACTGAACTCATGCGGATAGCGGTCTTTATAGCGTGGATCCAACCCGACCGTTTCCAAAAGATGGCTGATCCGCGGGTGGCGTTCCTCAAGGGTACAGATCCTGTGGATGATCAGGGGCTCACCGACGATGGCGCCGATGGTCATACGTGGGTTCAAGGAAGCATACGGATCCTGAAAGATGATCTGCATTTCCCGGTGAACCGACTGCATCTGGCTGGAGGTCATGCCGGTGATCGCTTTGCCATCGAACACAATCCTGCCCGCTGTGGGTTCCAGAAGCCCGAGTACCAACCGCCCCGCCGTGGTTTTGCCGCATCCCGATTCTCCCACCAGGCCCAGGATCTCTCCTGATTCTATGGTGAAGCTTATCCCGTCCACCGCCTGGACCCATCCAACGGTTCGGGAAAGGATGCCGCCCTTGATGGGAAAGTGCTTTTTGATTTCGATGACCTCTAACAGTGTGTTCACTTGCCTGCCGCCTTGCCAGGGAACTGCCCTTTGGTTTCCGGATCGTACATCAGACACCTGACCTGGTGCCCGCCGGCTTCGGTAATCATGGGTGGCTCCACCCGGCTGCAGACATCCACGGCGAAACGGCACCGCGGATGAAACCGGCACCCTGCCGGGAACTCCAGTGGGTTGGGCACCATTCCGGAAATGACTTCAAGACGCCGTCCCCGGGTATCCGTGAGCCGGGGGATTGAGTCGTACAACGCCCGGGTATAGGGATGCAGCGGGTTCTTGAAGATCTCCCTCACCCCGGCACTCTCCACCGCCTTGCCCGCATAGGCCACGACGACATGGTCAGCCACTTCGGCGATCACCCCCAGGTCATGGGTGATGAGCATGACTGCCATACCGATCTCCTGGCGTATCTCGCGGATCAGCTGAAGAATCTGGGCCTGGACGGTAACGTCCAAAGCGGTCGTGGGCTCGTCGGCAATCAGAAGCTTGGGATTGCAGGCCAGGGCCATGGCGATCATGGCCCGCTGCCGCATTCCTCCGCTGAGCTGATGGGGGTAATCCCGGACCCGTTTTTCGGGGTCGGACATACCCACCAGCCGGAGCATCTCGACCGCCTTTGCAAGGGCCTCCTTCTGGGACACCGGTTGATGGAAAAGGATGGTCTCCATGATTTGATTGCCGATGGTGAAGACAGGATTCAGGGATGTCATCGGCTCCTGGAAAATCATCGAGATGCGGTCACCGCGCACCTTTTGAATCTCCGCAGGGGATTTTTTCAGTAGGTCTTCACCTTCGAAGATAATCTCACCACTGACATTTTTTCCAGGAGGGCTGGCGATCAACTGAAGCACGGACAGGGCGGAGACACTTTTTCCACACCCCGATTCACCGATGATGCCGAGCGTTTCCCCCTTGAATATCGTAAAGTCCATGCCGTCGACAGCCAGCGCCACACCTTCATCGGTAAAAAAGTGGGTTTTCAGGTTTTTCACCTGCAGCAGGATTTGTCTCTCTTTTCCGTGGCCCATATTTTATGGTCGACCTTTGCCTTCCCCGCCCCTGAGCTTGGGATCCGCAATGTCGCGGATCCCGTCGCCGAGCATATTGAAGGACAAGATGGTGATGAGAATGCTGAGCCCCGCAAAAATCGAAATCCATGGGGCGTTGATTAACACGTCGATGCCCTCCCGGGTCATGTTTCCCCAGGTAGGCGTAGGCGGCTGAACACCCAGCCC
>JAGTUY010000284.1 GCA_018224455.1 Desulfosarcina sp. | reverse complement strand
GGTGATACCTTGACCGGAATGCTTTCCGTCCTGTGCGGCGCTGATTTCAAACTGACGGACGCAGCTGTTCTGGCTGCCAAGGCTAACCGCTGGTCCGGCCATTATGCCGATCCGGGTCCTGCTACTCAAGTTATCGAACTGATTGAAAAAATTCCACGGGCCTTGGTTAAGGTGCTAAATGAACACAGGGAGAAAAATGCCAATGAAAGATAATAAGAAAATCCGGCTATCTGCCTCTAAGCAAGTTTTCAAAGGTGCTGTATTGAATGAAGAGGTGTTCATATGAAGGAAATTGATGCGCGTGGCCTGGGATGCCCGGCACCCGTACTTCAAACCAAGGCTGCCTTACAGGAGGAAAGCCCGAATGGTGTGAGGGTGGTCGTCGACAACGCCGCTTCCCAGCAGAATGTTCAGCGGTTCCTGGAATCACAGGGATTTCAAACGGTGTTGGAACAAGACGGTCCGGACTACTTCATTGTCGGAAGTTGTGGTTCGATGCCTTCAGCCCAACCCCAACCAGCCCCGACGCCATCCAGCGACACCAAGAAGATCATGGTGATGTGCGCCACAGACCGAATCGGTTTTGGCGACGATGCGCTGGGCTTGAAACTCATGGTCAATTTCCTGCGTACACTAAAGGAAATGGGCAACGAGCTGTGGCGGCTGGTATTCGTAAACAACGGCGTCAAACTCACCATCGAAGGATCGGATGTGCTCGAGGATCTGAAAGACTACGAAAAGAGTGGCCTCAAGATAATGGTATGCGGCACCTGCCTGGACCACTTCAACCTATTGGATCGAAAGCAGGTCGGCGAGACGACCAACATGCTGGATATTGTCACATCCATGCAGCTGGCCGATAAGGTAATCAACATTTAATCATTTCCATTTTGAGGAGGTAAACCAATGAAAAATTAAAAAGGCTGCAACCCGTTAGGATCACAGCCTTATATTATCTTTGGTGGCGATGCAGGGACTTGAACCCCGGACTCTGCGGATATGAGCCGCATGCTCTAACCAGCTGAGCTACATCGCCATTATTCTTTTTCGTACCCAAAAGAACAGCGGACTATTAACAGCTCATCGCCTGTTAGTCAAGCCGAAAACCGAACCGTTACTTGAGGGAAGTCGACCCGGTCACCTCGATGGTGAACTCCTCAAGATCTTCGGGAAGGCCTGAAAAGACTACCATGAAGGGAATGGACTGTCCCGGTTCAATCTTCACGTTGCTGCGGTTGTCTCCTAATCGATTGAACAGCCTCTCCTTGATTTTGTCCCACTCCAGGTTGGCCAGTTCAAGATCAGACATGACATTCCCGCAGTAAACCTTCTCACTATTAACCGGGACTTTGCCGGTGGAGAAGATCTTGCCCTCCAGGGTGACCATGCCGCGGTTTTCGTCATAACCGTTCTTCACCATACCTGAAACCACAAACAGCTTTCCGACAGCAGCATTGTCGACAAACTTGCTGTTGATGTCGTAGGTGGTCAGTTTCAGGTTGCCCGGATCCTGTACCTTCGGCTTCAGGTAGTCGCTGAGAAACGGAATGTCGATACCGTTCTGGTTTAACAGGTAGTAGGTCCCATAGGCGCCTCCGCCTAAAATCGCGAGGATCAGAAGGAAAACCAGTGATTTACTCATCCCCTTCTTTACCGGTTTGGGTCGACCCGCCGGCTTTGCCGGCTCAGCCGGCCGGGGTTTTTCCGCTCTGCTTTTTTCAGCCGCCGGCGGCACGGGTATGGCGACGGTTTCTTCCAGGCCTTCGTCTTCCAGGGTCTGTTCCGCCTTGCCGCCCTCCTCCACCTCGAATTCCAGATCCATGTCTAACGATTCGCGGAGACGGTGAGCCGTGTCGCTCGCCGATTCTGGCGCACCGCCATCCTCAAAATCAGACAGATCGAATTCCAGGTCGTTGTCGATGGCCACGGTTTCGTCTGGTGTCCCCAGCGCCTCACCATCGCCTAAATCCAGGTCCAGTTCCTGATCCTCCGGAGTATCGTCGGCCGCATCGGTGTCAACCTCGTCCAAAACCTGCTCGAGATCGGACAGATCCAGGTCGTCATCCACCACCACTTGATCGTTGTCGCCGGATTCGGACATCCATTTTTCCGTCTCAAGGCTGGCTTCGATGTCCAGATCGAGGTCCTGTTCCGGCATGGCGGTGAATTTGGCGTCTTTTGCTTCCGGCTCTTCAAGCATCTTCTCGATTTCAGACAGATCAATCTCCTGATCGGCATCATCGGCATCGTCGACATCAAGGGTTTCAACCCTGCCGTCCCCGTCCAGATTGAATTCCAAGTCTTCCAGAGTGTCGCTCTCCGGCGCACCGGTGGTATCTGCAGCATCCGCAGGCGTTTCATCATCCATTTCAAGCGCCAGGCCCGGTTCTTCGTCTTGATCGACAACCATGGTGGCGGAATCGTCTCCACTCGCCTCGTCGTCGTCCAACAGGCCTTCAAGGCTAGAGAGGTCCAAATCATCATCGAGGGCCGGCGTTTCTGGGACCGGCTCCATTTCCCCTGCGTCTACGTCGCCCAGATCCAACGTCAGATCCAGATCCTCGTCGCCGGCGATGCCTGCATCGGCCGCTGATGACGCTTGGGTCATTTCAGCGTCCGGTTCCAGGTCAAAATCCAGGGAGAGATCATCCAGCGAGGTATCGACCGATTGCGGCGCGACCGCGTCAGTCTGAGGCGCCTCGGCATCCCTCTCCACATCCAGGGTAAGATCCAAGCCCTCCAGATCATCCAACGTTTCGGGCAGGTCTGCGTCTGCTGAAACCTTCGATTCGGGGACCCCGTCGGACTCCAAAGAAAAATCGCTGTCCAGATCCAGCCCTTCGTCATCCAGGCTGGCAATGACCGTGGCGGTACCTTCCGAATCGCCTTCGGTCTCATGCGCAACGTCCAGATCAAAATCATCCTGGTCAAGATCGGCGATGACCGTTTCCGCCACATCCGGTGGTCCGTCAAGCGAGAGGTTCATGTCATCATCCAGGTCGGCGATGACTGTGGCAGCGGCGTCTTCATCCGGATGCTCAGGAGCGAGGTCCAGGTCAACATCGTCCAGGCTGGCGATGACGGTTTCACCACTCTCGTCGGAGGCATCGGATTCCAATACCGGACCCGGCTCAGCGTCGGATTCGAAGGAGAGATCCGCCGTATCATCTTCCAGAGCGCCGCTTACCGCATCTTCAATTTCAGTGGCCGACACCCCGTCCTCCGGTTCGTCATCCAGTGCGAAATCAAGGTCGCTGTCTTCGGTAAAAAGCGCACCGGCATCTTCATCAATTACCTCCGTCTCGGGCGCATGCCCATCATCTGTATCCGCGGCAGCTGGTATGCCCGGCTTGGCCGATGCCAGGGCGGACGCTGCCGTCAGATCGGGTTCGGGACCGGGTTGGGTCTCCGGCGCACCATCGGTTTCGACGGCTTCTGCCGGCGGTTCAAGGACTGGCACCTGCTGCGGAAAGGCGGTGAACACGTTGGCGCAAACCGAACACCTGACCTTTGAACCAGTGGCCTTGAGCATCTTGTCATCAAGATTGAAACTGGTGTTGCACGCTTCACAGGTGATAATCATGGCACCCCTCACTGACTAAAGTTTCATATGGTATATTTCTGGCAGATTTCTGTAATCTTCTGCATAGTCCAAGCCATAACCCACGAGAAAACCCTTTTCTACGGTCGTGCACGCGTAGTCGACACGGATCGCCGCCTTTCGCCGCTCCCGTTTGTCAATCATGGCGCAAACCTTGATGCTGCTGGGACCTAAGCCTTCCAGATGGCTGATCAGATAAGCCAGCGTCAGGCCGGTATCGACGATGTCTTCAACCACTAGCACATCTTTGCCGCGAATATCAACGTCAATGTCTTTCTTCAACACGATGTTCTCTGATGAAACTGTATCGGCACCGTAGCTGGAAGCTTGAAGAAAATCTATTTTCACCTTTTCCAGTTTCAACTCACGGGCCAGATCGGCTAGAAAAAGGAAGGCCCCTTTGAGAACCCCGATCAGCACCAGTTCTCGGCCCTGATAGTCTGTTGAAATGGTTGCTGCGACGCTTAGTATCTGGCGTTGAATATCATGTTTCTTCATGACGGGAATAAATTCAGGCATAATCGGTCTTTACTGCTCGTCGCAAGACTGACGAGCATTAAGAAATTTGGGAACAGAAGAAACCAGGGCCACGAGGTTTAGCAGGCGGTTGAAAAACTATTACGCTCGGCCATACTGCGTTAAAATACGACTCAAAATGCTCATTTATCAACCATAAACTGCGCTTTTTCGCCGGATTTTGCCTTGTCTTGCCTGCGCTCATGACGTTTTTCAACATCCTGTTAGTGGTTTGGTGCGGATGTCGCCAGTTCAGCGAAAAAGTAACCTAACAGGGGTTAGTTGTCAATGAATTTAATTTGTTACATACCGGTGGCAGCCAGCTTTTTCATGAGCTTTTTCTGTTCGGCTGACAGTTCTTTGGCAATGTCTACCGCAACGGTGGCATACAAGTCGCCCTTTGAACTGCCTTTCATCTGTGGCAGCCCATGCCCGGCCAGGCGCATCCGGGTTTTATGGCGGGTTCCCGGAGGAATTTTTAGACTCAGTTCTCCTCCTTCGAGGGTGGGTATCTTTACCTGGGTACCCAGAAGGGACTCGCTGAGCCGAATGGTGACGGTGACATGGAGGTCATGGTCTTCCACGGTGAATACCGGGTCTGGGGTCACACGGGATTTGATATACAGGTCCCCGGGAGGGCCTCCGTATGCACTTTGCTCGCCCCTTCCCGCCAGGCGAAGTTTCTTGCCCGTAATCATTCCAGGAGGTATCTTGACCGTGACATTTTCGTTGCGGCCTTGATGCTGAAAGGTGACGGCCTTGCTCGTTCCACTGGCCACCTCCTGCAGCGTCAGGGGCAGCTCGTAAACCAGGTCTGCCCCTTTGATCGGTGCCTGGCGCCGCTGGTGTCCACCAAACGGCCCGCTGCCGCCAAAAGAAAACCGCCTCCCCTGGCCGCCAAAGCCGAACTCTTTAAGAATATCTCCCAGATCCACATTGCGGAATATATCCTCCTGAGAATAGCGTTGGTGGAAGTCAGTAGAACCGAAGGTATCATACTGCTGACGCTTCTCCTTGTCGCTGAGCACCGCGTAGGCCTCGCTGACCGCCTTGAACTGCTCTTCGGCGCGCTTGTCACCCTTGGCGTGATCCGGATGGTATTTCATGGCCAGCTTACGGTAGGCCTTTTTGATCTCGGTATCCGTGGCGGTTTTGGATACGCCCAATACCTGGTAGTAATCCTGATCGGACATGATTGATCCCGCTCCCTGCTGTGGATTGCATGAACGCATGCCTAAAATATGGTTAAGCGTTCACCTTGTTAACCCATGAAAATAAGGTGTTTGATTTTTAATGTCAAGCCATTGGGTCTGCTATTGCGCGGATGTTTTGAGCCGATCCAGCCTGAGCCGGTGTCGGTCGTCAAATAGCCGGCGCGCAACGGTCCAAACCACGATCAGCGCGCCGAAGCCGGTGTCGGCGGCGATAATGAACATGATCAGGATCTGGGGGACTGCCGGTTTTTCCATAGACGTAGATGCACCATGAGAACGGAAATGGCCGCAGGCGTCATGCCCTCGATGCGTGATGCCTGGCCCAGGGAGGCTGGGTGGACCGCGGCCAGTTTCTCTTTGAGTTCGCTGGAGAGGCCGTGAACGATCGTGTAGTCCATCGAATCCGGCAGTTTGATCTGTTCCAGATGTCTGAACTTGTCGATCTCCTGAAGCTGGCGCCGAATGTAGCCCTCGTACTTGATTTCGATCTCAACCTGCCGGGCCACCCGCTCTGTCGGCGGCGTTTCAGCCGGTGACAATCTGGCAACCGCGTCGTAATCCAGTTCAGCCCGCTTCAGCAGCTGGACCAGATGGATGCCGTTGTCGATGGGCGGTGTGCCCCGCTGGTCCAGGTAAGCGTTGACCGCAGGCAGCGGCTTAATCACCGCCTGTTTAATGCGCTGAATTTCGGCCTGAATCTGGTCTTTTCGCTCACGGTTGGCCTTCACCGTATCGGCACTCAGCAAGCCGAGTTCGTGACCGATCTCGGTTAACCGCAGATCGGCGTTGTCCTCCCTGAGCATGAGCCGGTATTCGGCCCTTGAGGTGAACATTCGGTATGGCTCACGTGTACCTCGGGTGACCAGGTCGTCCACCATCACAGCCATGTAAGCCTGGCTGCGATCCAGGATAAAAGGCGGCCGTTCCTGAACCCTGCAGGCAGCGTTGATGCCGGCCCACATGCCCTGGGCCGCAGCCTCTTCGTAACCCGATGTGCCGTTGATCTGGCCGGCCATGTAGAGCCCCGATATCTGTTTGGTTTCCAGGGTCGGCTTGAGCTGAACCGGGTTGACGTAATCGTATTCAATGGC
>JAGTUY010000283.1 GCA_018224455.1 Desulfosarcina sp. | reverse complement strand
TAAGCGATGTAGAGGCCCTGATCGATGCTCCGGATCGGAACCAACCTGAAGGATTGCGGGACGCTGCCATGCTGGAGCTGCTTTACGGAGCCGGTTTGCGGGTATCGGAACTGATCCGATTGACGATGACCGGCATCAACCTGGAGGCAGGTTTCGTCAGGGTCTTCGGTAAAGGATCCAAAGAGCGGGTGGTTCCCGTCGGCCGGATGGCCATTAACGCCATCCATGATTATCTGGACCGCTCGCGTCCGCTGCTGTTGAAGAACCGTTCCAGCGCGGATCTGTTTGTCACCCGGCGGGGCAGCGCCATGACCCGGCAGAGTTTCTGGAACCTGGTGGGCCGGTACGGCCGTCTGGCAAAGTTAAAAAAAAAGATCACCCCTCACAGCCTAAGACACTCCTTTGCGACGCATTTGCTCGAAGGAGGTGCCGACCTTCGCGCCGTGCAGATGATGCTGGGTCACGCAGACATCTCAACCACCCAGATCTATACCCATGTCGCCCATCGGCAGTTGGTGGAGGCCCACAAAAAATACCACCCCAGAGGGTAAAGGTCGATCATTCCTGATTTCGATCGGGTTGACAGACGGCTCCGGCTTGGATAGGGAACATGCGTTGATAAATTGATGCGAAAACAATTTCAGCCGATTGACAGCCGTCCACCAGCAGGGAGCAGCCGTTTGACCCACACGCCTAAGACATTGACGCCCCACGGGTTCTGGAAACCCGACCACCACCTGCCAAGAACCGGAGAGAAGGCTTTTGGCGAAGCCCTGCGCAATCTTTCGCAGCCATTCTATGTGGTGGACGTCAACGGCCAGACGGGTGTGGCGCAGGGCGGAATGGCCTCCCTCGGAACGCACGCGCAACCGGCATCCAACAGTTATCGCCTGTTGGGATGGTCGCCTTCCCTTGCCTTGGCATCGCTCGGGGACCCTGGCTTTACATCGGATCATGGTTTGAATTTCGCCTACGTCTGCGGGGCCATGGCCAACGGCATCACCTCAACGGCCATGGTTGAGGCTGCCGGCCGGGCCGGCATGATCGGCTTTTTCGGAGCCGGTGGGCTGCCCATCCAACAGATTGAATCGGCCATCGACGCCCTTCAAAAAAACCTCGCCAACATACCCTTCGGCTTCAACCTGATCCACAGCCCAAACGATATGGATCTGGAACAAAAAACCGTTGACCTGTACCTGGCCAAGGGGATCCGACTGGTTTCGGCATCCGCATACCTGGATCTGACGATGCCCGTGGTTCAATACCGCATCCACGGTATTCATCGAAACCATCAGGGGAAGATCGTCTGTCCCAATCGGATCATCGCCAAGGTGTCCCGCGAAGAGGTCGCCCGGAAGTTTTTTTCGCCACCGGCGGAAAAGATTCTTCAACGCCTGAAAGATCAGGGAAAGATCACCAACGAACAGGCCGAAATGGCCCGCCAGGTACCCATGGCACAGGACCTGACCGCCGAAGCCGATTCGGGCGGCCACACCGACAACCGCCCGGCCCTGTGCCTGTTTCCCACCATGAAGGCGCTTCGTGACGAGATGGCCAGGCAGCACGACTACGGCATCCCCCTGCGCGTAGGGCTTGCCGGTGGGATCGCCACCCCTGAGTCGGCCGCGGCCGCCTTTGCCATGGGGGCGGCATACATCCTCACCGGTTCGGTCAATCAATCCTGCGTAGAGGCCGACACCTCCCCGCTGGTAAAGCAGATGCTGGCCGAGGCGCGTCAGGCAGATGTCGTCATGGCACCGGCGGCGGACATGTTCGAGATGGGTGTCAAGGTTCAGGTGCTGAAACGCGGCACCATGTTCTCCATGCGCGGTTCCAAGCTCTACGATCTTTATCGGACCCACGACCGGTTCGAAGATGTACCGGAAGGCCAGCGAAAACTGGTGGAAGAATCCTTTCTGAAAAACACGTTCGAGAAGGAGTGGGAAAATACACGGGCCTATTTCAGCCGACGGGACCCGGTCCAGGTTGCCCGGGCGCAAAAGGATCCGAAACACAAAATGGCCCTGGTATTCCGCTCGTATTTAGGGCAGGCGTCGCTTTGGGCCAAAAGCGGTACGCCGGATCGGGCCATCGACTATCAGATCTGGTGCGGTCCGGCCATGGGTGCCTTCAACGAGTGGGTCAAAGGATCGGTTCTGGAACCGCCGCAAAACCGCAAAACGGTGACCGTCGCCCTGAATCTCCTCTACGGCGCCGCCGTGATCACGCGACTGAATGGCTTAAAAAACCAGGGGATCGATCTGTCCGTCGCGCCGGGTATGGTTTCCCCCATCACCGACTCGCAGATAGCGTCCGTATGCCAGTGGGACTTCAATGGGGTTGATGGTAAAGTTTTTTGACCAACGCAGCCAACAGCGGTGAAAAATTGATCATGTGTACATGTGGATCCTGAAGAAAAAAACAGCTGTCCGTCACATCGATATGGATGATGGTCTCTTGAATGGTTTCTTCGATTTTCAGACCGGAGGTCACTTCATTCGATTGGGTGGCAACGGTTTTTCGGATGAGATAGCAAAAACCCGATCCTTTTTTGGCACCCGTCGCCCTGACCGGACAGAAATAGATGCGATATTCATTGGTCTGCCCACTCATTTCAGTTGCCTCTCCATGGGCGCCATTCAATTCTAAAAAGCCATTTTTTTTCATCCACGGCGACAAATCGTTGAGCACCTGCTGGCTGTCCGGCACCGACAGTTTCAGATGGGACAGCAGATGACCGCCCAGATAGACTTTGAACAGATCTTTAAAGACATACTGCCTCGCGTAGCCCGATTGCATCCCCCCCAGCGGGTCCGGCGGGAGAAAGGACCTGGACCAGCGTTTCCAGCGGGCAAGATTGATCTCGAGTTTTTCCGATATTTCTCGATTGGTATAGTAATGAATCATAAGCCCTTAACCTGAATAGTTGTTATATCTACCTAACAAGTGACAACTCTTGTGTCAATCCCTTGTTTTTTAAGTTTCAATGGATTATATTCATAACTTATTACTCTGGCAGATGCATGGTCGCTGTCAGCGCAAGACGTCCAGCGCGCTCGGCCCATCGACTCAACCACCATCAATATGATTTCAAACCACATAAAAATGACAACCCACACGAATTCAATTCACCAGCCGGTTGCCATCATCGGCATGGGCGGCATGTTTGCCAAATCGAGGAACATAAAGGCGTACTGGAGGACCCTGCTCAACGGCATCGACTGCATTTCCGATCCACCGGCGACGCACCGGCAGTTGAACGACTATTTTGATACCGACCCCAAAAAGCCGGACCATATTTACTGCAACCGTGGCGGATTTCTTTCGTCGGTGCCATTCGATCCCACCGAATTCGGCATTCCACCGGCATCCCTTGAGGCCACGGACACCTCCCAGCTGCTGGGTTTGGTGGCCGCCAAAATGGCTCTGGCAGATGCCGGATATGGAGACGATCGTGAATTCGACCGTGAGCATACCTCGGTCATCCTCGGCGTTACCGGCACGCAGGAGCTGGTCATTTCCCTTGGATCACGTCTGGGCCATCCCTTTTGGCGGAAGGCGCTCGATAACAAGGGGCTCAGCGACCAGCAAAAATCATCCATCATCGATGAAATTTCGGATAGCTATGTACCCTGGCAGGAAAATTCTTTCCCCGGACTGCTGGGCAATGTGGTGGCAGGCCGGATCTGCAACCGACTGAATCTTGGCGGTACCAACTGCGTCGTGGATGCAGCCTGTGCCAGCAGCCTGGGTGCCATTCATATGGGACTGATGGAACTGGTTGCCGGAAAAAGCAATATGGTGGTCACTGGTGGCGTGGACACCATCAACGATATCTTCATGCACATGTGCTTTTCCAAAACTGGCGTCCTGTCTCACACCGGCGACGCCCGCCCCTTTTCCTCCGATGCCGATGGCACGGTGCTGGGCGAGGGCATCGGCATTTTGGTATTGAAGCGCCTCGCGGATGCCGAGCGTGACGCAGACCGCATCTATGCAGTCATTCGGGGCATCGGGTCCTCCAGCGACGGAAAATCCCAGAGCATCTACGCACCGCGACCCGACGGTCAGGCCCGGGCGCTGATCGAGGCCTATCGGAATGCCGGCATTGCGCCTGAAACGGTGGGATTGGTGGAGGCCCACGGCACCGGCACCCGGGTGGGTGACGAGATGGAATTTACCGCCTTGAAAAAAGTTTTCGGCGCCATCAATCCCAACGGCAACCGCTGCGCACTGGGGTCGGTAAAGTCCATGATCGGTCACACCAAAGCGGCGGCCGGCGCTGCCGGGCTGATTAAATCGGCGCTCTCTCTTTACAACAAGGTTCTCCCGCCCACACTCAAGGCAGACAGACCCGACCCGAAGCTGGAAATCGAATCCAGTCCCTTTTACCTCAATACCGCCCCGCGGCCCTGGTTTGCCGCCAATGGCAC
>JAGTUY010000282.1 GCA_018224455.1 Desulfosarcina sp. | reverse complement strand
GATCGGTCGTGCTGAGGTGGACGGTGTGGCCGCGACGGGACAGTTCGAGGGCGATGGCCGTCGCCACGGTGGTCTTTCCCACGCCCCCCTTGCCCATGGTCATGATGACGCCTTTGCCTTCAGCTTCCAATTCCCGCAGAAGGTCCGGCCATGCGGCTATCCGGCGCGACAGGGCCACCAGCTCGGCCTGCGGGCAAACCGCCGTTTCCGGGTCCGACCGATCCGCCTGACCCCGATATACGCTTTGCAAGGCTGCCACCCTCATGACTCCGGCGGGACGAAACGGCACCCGGGTGGTCGGCAGCGCTTTCAGTTTCTCGGGCATACCGGCCATGGCCGTGGCGGACTTTTCAGCAAAAGCGACCGCGACGGGGTCGTCGGAGGCGGGGCTGAACACGCCGTTGATGATCAGGTGCTGATTGTTGAGTCCCAGCTCGCCCAACTCGTTGCTGGCGCGATACGCCTCCTGAAACGACATGGCTTCGGCCCGGGAAACCAGCACCAGCAAGGTTCTGGACGGATCTTTCAAGGCCGCCACCACCTGCTCGAACATGATTTTTTGTTCCTTCAGCCCGGCAATCGGCCCGAGACACGAACTGCCGGTCTGGTTGGAGGCGATGAAATCGTTCCAGGCCGACGGCAGATTCAGCAGGCGCAGGGTGTGCCCGGTGGGGGCGGTATCCAATACGATATGGTCATAGTTTCGCATGGCGGCGTCATCGCCCAGCAGTTTGGAAAACTCGTTGAATCCGGCGATTTCAACCGTGCACGCGCCGGAGAGCTGCTCTTCCATCTGGTTGACGGCTGCTTCGGGCAGCACCCCGCGGTAAGGCCCCACCATGCGTTCGCGGTATTCGGCGGCGGCGTCAATGGGGTCGATGTTCAGGGCGAACAGACCGGGGACGTTCTTGACGGGCGTGGGGCGGGAAGAGAGCGGCGTTTCCAGGACCTCGTCCAGGTTCGAGGCCGGGTCCGTGCTGATCAGCAGAACCTGCTTGCCTTGCTCCGCAAGACCCACGGCGGTGGCGCAGGCCATGGATGTCTTGCCGACACCGCCCTTGCCTGTAAAAAACAAATATCGTGATACTTTGGTTAAATAAGATTTCATCAGCAACATCCTCCGTCACCACAGCATGATCCATTATCAGGTGTTGCCGGGAATGGGGACAAAACAGGTGTATTTTTGATCTTCAAGGCTTCAAGCAACTCATCCTTTGCAGGATAGCGACCCTGAAGCCACAATTGATCATTGATAAAAATAAAGGGCAGCCGTTTTTCTCCGCCATTGCCAAGCATCGATTTGACTTCCGTGTTTGCGACGAAAGCCTGGGGTTGCTGTCCGAGATTGTATCGTTCGACGCGGACACCCGGCTGGGTAGTAAGCATTTTCAACGTTCCGGCAAACTGGGTCAGAACCGGATCAACACTCGGCCCGCAGACGCCCGAGGAACAGCACATGGCTGGATCGTAGATTTTCAGAATTGTTTCACTTGCATCTTCTTCAAAAGCGGTCTTAGGTTGTTTTGGCGGCAGTGGTCGCGCAGACATGATTTCCTCGACAGCCGTGGCACTGAATTTTTTCATGGCTGACATGGCCCCTTTTTCAACCGTGTGGCCGACTGTGACGGCCTGGCGGATCTCCTCTTCCGTCACGCCAAGCTCGATCGCAGCCTGAATATGATGCTCAAGACACGGTTGGCAGTGCGCGCCGACAGATGCGCCGATAGCCACCAGTTCCTTTACGGATGCATTCATTAGTTTCTCCTTTGTTTCAGACATCACACACTTTCCTTTCTTTTTGTTGCCTACACAGGTGCTCGGGAGCGCATGAGAGAATCGTTTCCAAAAGCGCCTGGTCCGCGATAATCTCCGGCGAATCAGATAGCGATTCGAGCAGCCAGATACGCAGTGGTTCAGGGAAATGAGTGGCAAGGCGATAATAAACCCACTTCCCGTCCTTGCGGCTCTGCACCAGGCGTGCATTATGCAGGATGCTCATGTGGCGTGACACAGTGCCCGCTGCCAGCCGAAGAATCTCGACAATCTGACACACACAAAGCTCATCGCACCTCAACAGGGCGGCCAAAACCCGCATTCGGCTCCCGTCCGCCATGGCTTTTGCGATATTAAGTTCTGCTTCCATTCCGAACCTCTCAAATAGAAATTTAGCTAATTGTCAAAATGACAGTAGGCCGTAACAATTTCTTTGTCAAGCTGTTTCGGAAAACTATTTTTTTTAAAAAATGGAATACAAGATAGCCGCAAGGCCCGTGTTGGTGGTTCGAAAATAGGATGGGTGTTTAGAGGCCGGCTTTAGGACACAATTTGACGCTACCGGTTGCCAATACATGCAAGCAGGCATCTATGATCGTCGCATCAAACTGCTTTCCGCTCATATATGACGTTTTGGCTGCGGCGCACCCGAACCGTAAGGCGTCATGACGACCTGCCACACCTGAATGTTGCGGGCCCGAAAGGCCCCGGCGCAGGAAAGCAGGCAGTATTCCCACATGCGCTTGAAGCGCTCATCATATCGCGAATTCAGCTTTGGCCAAGCTTTCTGAAAATTCTCGTTCCAGGCCATCAGGGTCTTGTCGTAATGGGGGCCAAGGTTGTGCCAATCCTCGATGATGAATAGCCCCTCGGCGGCCTTCGCGATCTGGGCGATGCTGGGCAGCATGCCGCTGGGAAAGATGTATTTCGTAATCCAGGGGTCGCACCCCATGTGCGAGGTGTTGCCGCCGATGGTGTGCAGCAGGAAAATACCCTGCTCATTAAGGCAGCGGTGGACGATCT
>JAGTUY010000281.1 GCA_018224455.1 Desulfosarcina sp. | reverse complement strand
GGTCTGCTCGGCACCGGAATACGACCTGCAGCGCTCTCCGGCCGGGGTGTTCGCCGAATATTTGGGACTCAACCCGGCTCCCACCTTTTATGTGGAAACCCTGTGCTCATCGGGCAGCACGGGTTTGAAGCTGGCCTACAGCCTGGTCAAATCGGGGCTGCACGATATCGTGGCCGTGGTCGGGTTTCAGAAAATGTCGGAGATCTCTTCCGCCGAAACCCAGGAGCGCATGGGCCGGGGTGCAGACATCCAGTGGGAGAGCCCCTTCGGCACCATGATGCCCGCCTACTACGCCATGTATGCCCGGGCCCACATGCAGGCCTACGGCACCAAACCCGAAGACCTGGCCGCCATTCGCGTCAAAGCCTCCACCTACGGCCAGCTCAACGACCGGGCCGTCTACCGCAAGGCCGTCACCGCCGAGATGTTCACGGACACGGAAAACATGATGAGCGGATCCGTGGCCTCCCCCTTGCGTGTGGGAGACTGCTGCGCCAATGCCGACGGCAGTTCCTGCATCATCGTCGCCAGCGCCGAAAAAGCCAAATCCCTGTGCGACAAGCCCGTGTGGATCCGGGGCATCGGTTCGGCTTCCGCGCCGGTCAACCTGGCCGGCCGGGACCTGTTCAACGGGCTGTCCGTGGCACGCCAGGCCGGTGCCCAGGCCTACAAGATGGCCGGTGTGGGCCCCAAAGCGATCGACGTGGCCGAAGTCCACGACTGTTTTACGATTGCCGAGATGATGGCCTACGAAGACCTGGGGTTCGCCGGCCCCGGCGAAGGCCGTGACCTGATCAACGGCAAGGAGACCTATTTGGAAGGGCGTATACCGGTGAACGTGGACGGCGGGTTGCTATCCAAGGGCCACCCCATCGGCGCCACCGGCGGCAGCCAGATCCGCACCATCGTGCTGCAGTTGCGCGGCGAAGCCGGTGAGATCCAGGTGCCCGATGCCGCCGTGGGCCTGGTCCATAACATCGGCGGTGTTGGTCTTTACGGGAATGTAACCATTCTGGCCAGATAATTCGATCCGGCCCACCTCGGTGGACGGGCATGTGAGATAAGGAAAAACAGCCATGGGGAAGAAGGAAAAGGACGAACGGTTCAGAAAATTCGGCACAGTCAGCTTTACCGGCACCACCCGGGTCAACGACTTCATCGACCACCTGGAGCAGGGCAAGGTCAGCGGCACCCGCTGTGAATCCTGCGGGAAAGCGTTCTTCCCGCCCCGGGCCGACTGCTGCACCTGCCGCGCATCGAAAATGCAATGGTTCGAGGTCCAGGGGACGGGAGTGCTGCTCACCTACAGCACCCTGGCCTTCGGTCCAAAAGGATTCGAAGGGGACCTGCCCTATACCATCGCCCTGGTGGATTACGGGGACTATAAGGTATTCGGGCGAATTGCCGGCGGTATCAAGGAATCCGAGCTGTCCATCGGCATGGCCCTGGCAGCCAGAGCCAACCCGCTTGCCGATGGACGGATCAACTACGTCTTTCACAAAGACTGACCATTTTTCCACTCACCCATCCCCTCTTCCCGTAAGGGCCCGGGGGTATTACCGGTAAGGAAAAAAACATGTCCCATCTGAAATTCATCAAGCATGAAATCGTCGACGGCGTCGCCACCCTGACCTTTAACCGGCCCAAGCACAACGTGCTGGACATCGAGATGATGAACGAACTCAACGGCCAGCTGGAAAAGCTGGCCAACGACGGGTCGCTCAAATGCGTGGTCCTGGCGGCCGACGGCCCCAGCTGGTGTGCCGGCGTTGAGGTGGCCGACCACCGGCCGGAGATGGTGGACGAGATGATCGCCACCTTCAACCGCATCTTCGAGCTGGTTCACCGCATGCCGGTGCCCACCATTGCAGCGGTCCACGGCGCCTGCCTGGGAGGCGGGATGGAAGTGGCCATGGCCTGCGATATCATCGTGGCGTCGCCCAAGGCCGTCTTCGGCCAGCCGGAGATCAAGCTGGGGTTCTTGCCGCCCTACGCGGCCATACGGCTTCCCCAGTTGGTGGGACCGGCCCGGGCCGTGGAGATCTGTACCACGGGCCGCCGCTACAAAGCCGAAGCGGCACAGCGCATGGGTCTGGTGGCCCACCTGTCCGGTGAAGACAACTTTAAGGAGACGCTGGACGGCATCGTCGGTGAAATCAGGGCATGCAGTCCGCTGATCATCCGGCTTAACAAGCGGGCCGTCAACGCCCACCTGGGATTGGATTTCAAACAGGCCCTCTCCGGCGTCAGCGACCTGTTTTTAAACACCCTGATGAAAACCGAAGACACCCTGGAAGGCATCAAGAGCTTCGAAGAAAAGCGCCGGCCGGTGTGGAAGAACAGGTAGGCTTCGCAGGTTCAGCGTTCACCGTTCAGGGTTCAGGGTTTACTGGTTTTCGTCAACTTCGACACGCGTTAACTGGCAAAGTTTAGTGCCGGTTTTCAGCCATTCGTTAACCACGAATCTTGAAACGCTGAACCGTTGAACCCTGAACCACTGAACCCAATATTTGAGAAAAGGAGAACCAGCGATGGCGTCCATGATATCCTGGCAGATGACGGCAATCGGAAAACCCCTGGCGAAGGTGGAAGCACCCATCCCCGAACCCGGCCCCGGCGAAGTGCTGGTCAAGGTGGCCGGATGCGGGGTGTGCCACACGGACCTGGGATTTTACTACGATGGCGTGCGAACCAAATCCTCGCTGCCCCTGACCCTGGGGCATGAAATCAGCGGCATCGTCACCGCCGCCGCTCCCGATACCCGTCAATTGGAGGGCAAGGCGGTGATCATCCCCGCGGTCATGCCTTGCGGGGAGTGTGACGTCTGCAACCGGGACCTGGGCAACATCTGCACCACCCAGAAGATGCCCGGCAACGATATCCAGGGGGGATTTGCCAGCCATATCGTCGTCCCCGCCAAGCAGCTGTGCCAGGTTCCGGTGGACGACCAGTACCGGCCCGTTGGCCAGGCAGATGTCTCCCTGGCCCAGCTGTCCGTCATCGCAGACGCGCTCACCACGCCCTACCAGGCCGTTGTGGATGCCGGATTGTCTGCCGATGACACAGCCATTTTCGTGGGCGTGGGCGGCGTGGGCGGCTTCGGCGCCCAGATTGCCAAGGCCTTCGGCGCCCTGGTGGTTGCCATCGATGTGGATCATGCCAAGCTTGACGCTCTGGCACCCTATGTGGACAAAACCTTCAACGCTGCCGAGATGGCTTTCAAGGATTTGCGCAAAGCGGTCTCCGCCTTGGTCAAGGAGCGAGGCAAACGCCGGACGGAGTGGAAGATTTTCGAGACCTCCGGCACTGCCGCCGGCCAGAAAACCGCATTCGGACTGATGACTTTCGGGGCCAATCTTTCCGTGGTGGGCTTTACCATGGACACGGTAGACATTCGCCTGTCCAACCTCATGGCCTTTAACGCCACCGCCCGAGGCAACTGGGGCTGCCTGACCCGCTATTATGCGCCGGTGAGGGATCTGGTTCTGTCGGGCAAGGTGAAGATGGCGCCGTTTGTCAAAACCTTTCCGCTGTCCGAAATAAACGCGGTCTTCGACATGGTGCACCAAAAAAAGATCGTCGAGCGGGCGATCATGGTGCCCTGACGCCATCGTTGACAACCACCGCCGCTGCAGCGGCACGGAACGTTTTCATCCAATCCAAAAAGCCGACCCCATGCGGCGAAACTCAACAGGAAACGACGATGCACAAATTACTAACCGACAGTCCAGGAGAAAAAATGTTGCTCCTGGGCAACGAAGCCATCGCCCGCGGCGCCATCGAAGCCGGCGTAGCCTTTGCCACCACCTATCCGGGCACGCCCTCGTCGGAAATCTCATTGAATCTGTTCGAGGTTTCCCATGAGAGCGATCTATACTTCGAATACAGCACCAATGAGAAAGTGGCGCTGGAAGTAGCCGCCGCCGCCGCCAACAGCGGTGTGCGCACCTTCTGCATGATGAAACACGTGGGCCTGAACGTGGCGGCCGATCCGCTGATGACACTGGCCTACGTTGGGGTAAAAGGCGGGATGGTCATCCTCTCCGCCGACGATCCGTCCATGTTCTCCAGCCAGAACGAACAGGACAACCGCTACTACGGCAAGCTCTCCGGCCTGCCCATACTCGAACCCTCATCGGTGGAGGAAGCCCGTCAAATGACGGCTGAGGCCTTCGACCTGTCGGAACGGCTGGGCGAACCGGTGATCCTGCGCACCACCACCCGCATCAACCACTCCAGCGCCTTCGTGGAACTGGGCCGGCTGACGCCGCGCAAAACCAAGGGAGACTTTAAAAAAGACCCCTTCAACCTGGTCACCGTACCGGCCGTCTCCCGCCGCCTTCACGTGCGCCTGCTGGAAAACTGGGACAAGGCCCAGGCCCTGGCTGAGACCTCCGGCTACAACTTTACCGACGGCGCCGGTTCCTGGGGCATCATCTGCAACGGGGTCAGCTACGGCTATGTGTCCGACGCGGTGAAAGAGTTGGGCATCGCAGACAAGATTCGGGTCCTTCGCCTGGGTTTTTCTTACCCTACGCCCCCGAAACTGATTAAAGATTTTCTGACTTCGTGCGAACGCGTGCTGGTGGCCGAAGAGGGCGAACCGTTCATGGAAGAGGCCGTCAAGGCCTTTGCCCAGGAGGCAGGATTGACCCTGCCCATCGCCGGCAAGGGAGAAGGTCTCTTCTCCCGACTCTACGAGTTCGATCCGGCCATGGTACGCCGGGTGATGGCCGGCTACTTCGGCGTGCCGCACACGGAAAGCCAAGCGCCCGACCTGTCAGACGTACCCGAAATCCCCCAACGGCCGCCCAACCTGTGCGCCGGCTGTTCCCACCGAGCCACTTTCTATGCGGTTAAAAAAGCCGCCGAGGGTGAGGAGACGATCTATCCCACGGACATCGGCTGCTACACCCTGGGTTTTCTGCCCCCGTTGGCCATGGGCGATTTTCTCATCTGCATGGGTTCGTCGGTCAGCACGGCCTGCGGCTTTTCCAAAGCCACAGACAAAAAAGTGATCTCTTTTATCGGCGACTCGACATTTTTTCATTCGGGCATGACCGGTCTGGTCAACGCCGTTTACAACAACCACAACTTCACCCTGGTCATCCTGGACAACGGCACGACCGCAATGACCGGCCACCAACCCAATCCCGGGGTGGACATGAGCAACTTCAACCTTTCCGGTTACGGCCGGATCTCCATCGAGGCGGTGGTTCGCGCGGTCGGCGTCGAACACGTCACTGTCATCAAGCCCTACAAGGTCAAAAAGAGCATCGAAGCGGTAAAAGCGGCCCTGGACCACAAGGGCGTATCGGTGATTATCTCCCAGGAGATGTGCACCCTGTATGCCCGCGGCCTGAAACAGCTCAAGGTGCGGGCCTTTGCGGTCACGGACAAATGCAAGAACCACCGGGACTGCATCAACCAGATCGCCTGCCCGGCTTTTTACCTGGATGGCGAACGGGTCCAGATCAATCCCAACACCTGCGTGGGCTGCGCGGTCTGTGCCCAGATCTGCCCGGAGAATGCCATCACACCGGTCAAGGTAAAGCAGGCCGGTTGATCGCCTGAGCACCAAGACAACAACCTCCGGCTGCGGTCAATGGTTTCCCAGGAGATTCAATCAACCAGGTCATTGAACCGGCAGCCCTTACCATACAGGAAACGACCATGGAGACAACAAGACTGATTATCGTGGCGGTGGGCGGTCAAGGCAACCTGCTGGCATCCAAAGTGCTGGGAGAAGCAGCCCTGCTTTCAGGTGTGCCGGTGCGCATGAGTGAAATTCACGGCATGGCCCAACGCGGCGGTGTGGTCGAATCGGCCATCGTATTCGGCGATGCCAAAAGCACGATCATCTCCGACGGCGAAGCCAACGTGCTGGTGGGTTTCGAGCCCTCAGAGACCCTGCGGGCCCTGAACAAATGCAGCGCAGACACCACTGTCATTACCAATCTGGCGCCCCTGCCGCCCTTTACCGTGGCCATCGGCCGCGGCACCTATCCGGACCTTGACCGGGCCCAGGACCTGATCAAAGCCAAAACCAAACGGCTGATTGCCTTCGATGCCGTTGACCTGGCCACGACCGCCGGAAGCGTCATGTCGGTGAACATCGTGCTGCTCGGTGCACTGATCCAGACCGGCATTTTGCCGGTCTCCAAGACGGATGTGGAGGAAACCATTCGCACCAAGACCAAAAAGGCCTTTGTGAACGCCAACCTAAAAGCATTCGAATTGGGCTATGGTGCCGCCGCAAATGCATGAGGCGCTGTCAACAGCGAGCATAGATCGGCTGCGTCTGAACTGAATGTGCCCCCGGCGGACGAATGGGTCTGCCCCCAAGGAAACCGACCACTGATAAGGAGGTAACGATGCCCTGGAATGAAAAAAACGAATGCATGCCGGTAGCCCAAATTCAAGCGTTTCAGGTTGAAAAGCTCAGGGAGACGTTGGAGTGGGTGACCAAACGCGTTCCGTTTTACAGGAAAAAATTCAAGGAGGCTGGCGTCAAGGCCGCCGACATCAAGGGCATCGAGGATGTGGCCAAACTTCCTTTCACGATAAAAAATGACTTGCGGGACAACTATCCTTTCGGCCTGTGCGCCGTTCCCTTAAAGGAGGTAATGCGCGTTCACGCTTCGTCCGGTACCACGGGCAAACCCATCACCGGACCCTATACTGCCGACGACCTGGCCCAGTGGGGCGAGTGCATGGCGCGCAACTTTCATGCTGCCGGTGCGCGCCCCGGGCACGTGGTTCAAAACGCCTACGGTTACGGCCTGTTCACCGGTGGCCTGGGTTTTCACCAGGGTGCCACGACAATGGGCTGTACCATCGTGCCCACCAGTTCCGGGCTCACCGAACGCCAGATCACCCTCTTGAAGGATTTCGAGACCAACGTCCTGTGCTGCACCCCATCCTATGCGCTGACCATTGCCGAGCGGGCCGAGGAGCTCAAGGTGGATCTGAAAAAACTGCCCCTTTCCATCGGCATCTTCGGTGCCGAACCCTGGACCGCCGGTATGCGTGCGGAGATCGAGGCGCGTATGGGTATCAAGGCCATGGAGGCATACGGCCTCACTGAACTGGGCGGACCCGGTGTGGGCTTCGACTGCGAAGCCCAGAGCGGCATCCACATCAACGAAGACTACTACCTGGCCGAAGTGGTCGACCCCATCACCCTGGAGCCCGTTCCACTGGGTGAAAAGGGCGAGCTGATTTTCACGTCGCTGCAGCGCCGGGCCATGCCCATGATCCGCTACCGCACCAAGGACATCACCCGCCTGTACCGCGAAAAATGTGTCTGCGGCCGCACATTCGTCAAAATGGACAAAATCTTTGGCAGAACAGATGACATGCTGATCATCAGCGGCGTCAATGTCTTTCCGTCGCAGATCGAATCCCTGCTGCTGGATATCGAAGAGGTGGAGCCCCAGTACCGCTTGCTGGTCCGCAAAAAAGGCTACCTGGATCAACTGGTGGTGCAGGTGGAGGCCAAACAGGACGTGTATGCGGCCGGTGACCGCAAGAAGTTTGAAGTCGAAGCCAGAATCATGGCCCATATCAGAGGCAACATGGGGATCAGCGTGGAAGTGAACCTCGTGGAACCCAAGTTCATCGCCCGAAGCGAGGGCAAGGCCCTTCGCGTGGTTGACGAACGTCCCAAGCAGTTCCGTTAGCCTCAGGGACGACGGCGGCCAGGCCGAACAACCACCAGACCGATGGGAGGTGCAACCATGACAGACCAACAACCCTTTGCCCCAAAAACCTTTGCCGTTATCGGTGCGGGTCCCGTGGGCTGTATCGTGTCCGCATTTCTGGCCAAAGGGGGCCATAAAGTGATCTTGTGTGACGTCATCCCCGAGC
Organism: Desulfosarcina sp.; assembly: GCA_018224455.1. Taxonomy (GTDB): domain Bacteria; phylum Desulfobacterota; class Desulfobacteria; order Desulfobacterales; family Desulfosarcinaceae; genus Desulfosarcina. Next base: position 8,678 of record JAGTUY010000281.1, on the reverse strand, counting down.
TTCTGGAACCAGCCCTGAAGCGGGGAATCATCATCGAAGGCGCCGAGAACCTGACCCAGACGGTCAGCCACACCTGCACCAGCATCGATGACCTGCCCACGTATAAGCCCGACGTCATCTTTGTCACCGTCAAGGCCAATGTCCTGCCGCTGATCGCGTCGGCCATCGAGGGTTTCCATAAAAAAGGGCTTTATGTGGTGAGCTGGCAGAACGGCATTGACACGGAAATGGTGCTGGCCAACAGCCTGGGCAAGGAACCGGTGATGCGGGCGGTGGTCAACTACGGCTGCGGCCTGCTGGGGCCGGCCCATGTGACGATCGCCTTTCACCACCCGCCCCACTTTATTCAGGAACTGGACCCGGAGGCCAAGTTCGCCGCCGAAGGCATTGCCCAGGCCATGACCCTCAGCGGCCTGCCCACCCGCCATACGGAGAACATCGTTGCCATGGTGTGGCGCAAAGGGGTGCTCAACGCCTGCATGAACCCGGTGTGCGCCGTCACCGGCCTGACGATGTCCCAGGCCATGAACGACCCGATCATTTTCAACCTTGTGGACTCTCTTATCAAAGAGTGCGTCAAGGTCGCCCGGGCCAATGAGATCACGCTGGGCTGGGAGTATTACCCCAACGCCATCGAATACATGCGCAACGCCGGAAACCATAAGCCTTCCATGCTCATGGACATCGAGAACGGCCGCCGTACTGAAATCGACTACATCAATGGAAAATTCGTGGAATATGGCCGATGTGCAGGCATCGAGACCCCTTACAACATCACCCTGCAGAGCCTGGTCAAGGGATTGGAATCCAAACTGTAATGAATTACTTCGCCGGTGCCGATGTGGGGGCGTCCAGAACCAAAGTTGCCGTGATCGATGCCAATGGTCATATGGTCGGAACCCGTGTGCATCGATCGGGAACGGATTTTACGGCCACTGCCGATCGATGCCTGACCGAGGCATTGGCCATGGCCGATATAGGCAAAGACCGAATCGGTCGCACGATCTCTACCGGATACGGTCGAAAGAATGTCTCCTATGCCCAGGACCACCGCACCGAAATCAGCTGCCACGGAAAAGGATGCTACCACTATTTTCCTTTTGCGATCACCATCATCGATATCGGCGGGCAGGACAACAAGATCATCAAAATAGATGAAAATGGCCGACGAACGGCCTTTAAAATGAATCGCAAGTGCGCCGCCGGGACCGGTGCGTTCCTGGAGGAAATGTCTCCCCGCCTGGACATCCCCCTGTCGGAAATGAACGGCCTTGCCGTGGCATCCACGGACATGGTCAAGCTGGGCAGCTTCTGCACGGTCTTTTCCGCCACCGAGGTGCTGGAGAACATCCGTCGGGGCAAGCGGGTTGAAGACATCGTCAAAGGATTGTTTTTTTCAGTCATTTCCAGAATCACCGAAATGGATGCCTTCACCGAAAAAGTGGTCATGACCGGTGGCGTGGTGGCCCATAACCCCTACTTGGTTGAGATGACCCAGGAACTGATCAACCGTACCATCCTGGTACCGGAACTGCCTCAGTTCACGGGAGCCCTGGGTGCGGCACTATATGCAAGAGAAACGTATATGAATTAAGAGATTGGGAATTGAGGGATTGAGGGATTAAAAAAAAGGATTTTTCAACCGCCAATTCCTCAATTCCCCAATACCCAATCCCTCAATGATCTTACCGGAGGTAAGGTATGACCGAAGAGAAAAAGATCAAACTGAAACGATTAGAATCGTCCAAGGTGCTGGGCAAGTTCATGGCCGATTATTACTACGAGCTGGACAACGCCGCCAAAACCGGCGAGCGAAAGATCGCCTGGTGCACCAGTGTGGGACCGGCGGAGATTCTGCGGGCCATGGGGTTCCTGGTCTATTTCCCCGAAACCCACTCGGCCATGCTGGGATCCTCGCGCATGGCCACGGAGCTGATTCCCAAGGCCAACGCCGTGGGCTATTCGCCGGACATCTGCTCCTACCTCACTGCGGATATCGGTGCCTACCTGGAAAAAGTCTCCCCCCTGGCCAACATCTTCGAAGGCATCCAGGGCCCGCCCAAGCCGGATGTGCTGGTGTTCAACACCAACCAGTGCCGCGACGTGCAGGACTGGTTCAATTTCTACAGTGAAGCGTACGACGTACCGGTGGTGGGCGTCCACTCTTATGTGGGCATCCAGGCGGTGGAAGAGGCCCACGTGAAATCCATCGCCAAACAGATGGAAGATCTGATCCCGCCGCTGGCGCACGTCATCGGGAATACATTAGACATGGATCGGTTCAAGGAGACCGTGGCTCTGTCCAGGGAGTGCTCGGATCTTTGGAAGCAGGTGCTCGATACGGCCGCCGCCGTCCCCTCCCCCCTCACCTTTTTCGATGGGACCACCTTGATGGGCGCCGCCGTGGTGGGTCGGGGAACCCAGCGGGCCAACGACTGCTATCGCACCCTGCTGGCGGAACTGAATCATCGTATCGCCGACAAGGAAGGCGCCATCGAAGACGAACAATTCCGGATCTATTGGGACGGCATGCCCGTGTGGGGTCGGCTGTCCGCCCATGCCAAGATGTTCGCCGCCCTGAAAACCAACGTGCTGGCCTCGACCTACTGCAACTCGTGGATTTTCTCCGCCCTGGATCCGGATGATCCCTTCAACTCAATGGCCCGGGCCTACACGGAGCTGTTCATCGTGCGTGCCGACGCACCCAAGGAAGCATATATCCGCAACATGCTGGAGTTCTTCAAGGTGGACGGCATTATCTACCATGACGCCAAAACCTGTCCCAACAACTCCAACTGCCGTTATGGCATGCCCCAGCGCATTGAACGGCAGTCCGGCATCCCCAGCCTGACCATCAACGGCGACCTGAACGACCTGCGCCTGATTTCCGACGAGCAGACCAAGACGAATGTGGAGGCCTTCATCGAGCAGTTGGCGGAAAACAAATAAACCGAGAATTGCGGATTGAAATCGTCGGTAAGTTTAATTTTGAATTCGGGGTTCAATTAAAGGAGCGAAGATCATGCTGGATAGCTTATTCAACCCCAAAGGCGTCGCGGTCATCGGTGCATCCGGAAAAGAACTCCACATCGGCAACCGGGTGATCAAGAACCTTCTGGATTTCGGTTACCAGGGGGGGATCTACCCCATCAACCCCAAAGCCGACGAAATCCGCGGGATCAAGGCCTACAAATCGATTCTCGACGTTCCCGGACAGGTGGATGTGGCCCACATGGTGATCCCTGCCAAGTTCGTGCCCATGGCCGTTGAAGACTGCGGCAAAAAGGGTGTCAAGCACATCATCATCAACTCAGGCGGTTTTTCCGAAACCGGCCCCGAAGGCGCCGAAATAGAAAAGGGCTTTCTGGAAAAAGCCAAGGCTTACGGCATCCGCATCTTCGGCCCCAACTGCCAGGGCATCATCAATTCAGACCCGGCCGTGCGGGCCTACTGCAATTTCACATTCACCTTTCCCGAGCCGGGGCATATCTCCATCGTAGCCCTGTCCGGCGGGGTGGCCGAAGTGATCCACCAGGGATTTTCGGCCATGCAGGTGGGCACACGCATCTATGCATCCAACGGCAACGCCTGCGATATCTCCATCCCGGAAATCATCCGCTATCTGGCCGACGACACGGGCACCCGGGTCATTGTCACCTATGTCGAGGGCCTCAGGGACCCCATGGATTTCTTCGGGGCCGTCAAAGCAGCGGCGGCAAAAAAGCCCGTGCTGGCCATGAAGGCCGGCCGCACCATGGAGGGCGCCAAGGCGGCAGCTTCCCACACCGGCGGTCTGGCTAAGGCGGACATGGCCACGGACCTGATCTTCAAGAAGGCCGGCATCGTAGATTTCCGGGATGAAGGTCAGCTGATCAACGCGGCCATCGCTTTCGGGTCGCAACCCATCCCGAAGGGCAACCGGGTCGGCATCATCACCAACACCGGCGGGCCGGCGGTCATCGCCACCGACATCCTGGTGGATGCCGGACTGACCCTTCCCCCCCTGTCGGAAAAAACCAAGGCGCTGCTTAAGGAGACACTCTATCCGGAGGCCACGGTGAGCAATCCTGTGGATGTGCTCGCCACCGGCACCGCCGAACACTTTGGCAGATGTCTGGATGCCATGATGGCCGACGACAGCTTCGACTGCGTGCTGGTCAATTTCGTTACGCCCTTTTTCATGGACACGGACAGTATTGCCACGGCCATTGCCCAGGTCAACCAGCGTCAGATCAAGCCCATGGTATGCAACCTGATGACCGACCGGCGCCAATGGGCTGAGACCGAAGCCATCCTCAAAGCCGGCGGGGTGCCCTGCTTCGCCCTGCCCAGTGATGCCGCCCGTGCGCTGGTCGCCCTGGTGCGCTATCGCCAGATCCTTGACCGGGTGCCCGGCCGGGTCCGGTCATACGCTGACGTGGACACCGATAGTGCCCGTGCGATTTTCGACCGGGCCGACGGCCAGCCGATGCTGGCTGCGGATCAAGTTTACGAAATCCTCGAAGCCTATGGCATCGATGTCCCCGATTGGCGCATGGCCGGTGATCTGGATGGCGCCGTGGCCGCTGCCGAATCCATCGGCTATCCGGTGGTCCTCAAGGCCGATGCCGCATCCGTGGTCCACAAGAGCGACATGGGCGGTGTAGCCGTCAACCTGACCGACGCGGATTCGGTGAAGAAAGCCGTAACGATGATGATTGAACGAATCGACGCCCAGGACCTGCGCTTTTTCGTCCAACAGTTTGTACCCGGCGGCCGGGAAGTGATCCTGGGCGCCAAGGCCGAGCCCGGTGTGGGGCATCTGGTCATGTTTGGCCTCGGCGGCATTTTCGTCGACGTGCTCGGGGACGTTATATTCAACCTCACCCCGGTTACCGACGCAGAAGCCCGGGAAATGGTCGACGGCATCCAAGCATCCGCCCTGCTCGACGGCGTGCGCGGCCAAAAACCGGTGGACAAAACCGCCCTGGTCGACCTGATTCAACGGCTGTCCAAGCTGGTAACAGACTTCCCACAGATCAGAGAGCTGGACCTGAATCCGGTCATGGCCTTCGAGAAAGGGGCCGTGGCGGTGGATGCGCGGATTGCGCTATAGCAGATTGGTTCGATCGGTTGGATTGGTTTAGCTGGTTGGATTAGTTGATCTTCTCCTCGAACCACTAACCCAGAACCCTTAACCCTGAACCCCGAACCCAGAACCCAGAACCCCGAACCCCGAACCCTGACCCCAGAACCCAGAACACCGAACCCTGAACCCCGAACCCTGAACCCAGAACCCCAAACCCCGAACCCTTCAACCTAAGGAACACCCCATGGCCCATTGGATGAACCTGGGACAACAGCTCAAAATGAACGCCAAGAATCTACCGCAAACCATGGCGCTGTGCGATGCCCGGCGGCGTTTCACCTACCCAGAAGTGAATCGCCGGGTCAACCGCCTGGCCTACCGCCTCATGCAGATGGGCCTGAAAAAAGGCGACAAACTGGCCGTGCTCATGGAAAACAGCATCGAAATCATTGAGTTCTATCTGGCCACAGCCAAGACGGGCATCGTCATCGTCCCGGTGAATTTCCGTTTGGTGGGGCCTGAAGTGGCTTACATCGTCAACAATGCAGACGCCAAAGCCATGGCCGTGCACCACGAATTCACCCCTTGCGTGGACGCCATCAAGGATCAGTTGGACCAGATCCCACCGGAGAATTACATCGTCGTGGACCGGCCCAAAGCAGGCTACCGTGAATACGAAGCACTGATCGACAGCGCCTTGGAGGACGAACCGGACGTGCAGGTTCTCCCTTCCGACACCTGGATTCTCATCTACACCTCGGGCACCACCGGAAAACCCAAAGGCGTGGTTCGCTCACACGAATCCCACATCGCCTTCTACCTGATCAACGCCGTGGACTTCGGGTTCGATCAGCGTGACGTTTGCATGAACGTCATGCCCCTGTGCCACATCAACTCCACCTTCTTCACCTTCACCTTCACCTATATCGGCGCCACGGTTTACATCCACCCCGCCCGTTCATTCCGACCCGATGAGATTCTGGAGATCGTGGAAAGAGAGAAGATAACCTTTATATCCCTGATCCCCACCCACTATAACCTGATCCTTAATGTCTCCGATGAAGGCCGCAAGCGGGATACCCGTTCCATCAAAAAGCTGCTCTGCAGCTCCGCCCCGGTGAGAAAAACGATGAAGACCACCATCATGGAGTTCTTCCCCGGGGTAGCGCTTTACGAGGGCTACGGTTCCACCGAAGCAGGAATCGTAACCGTCCTGCGGCCCGAGGACCAGATGCGCAAGCTCGGCTCTATCGGTTACGAAAGCCTGGGCACCGACCGGGTCAAGATTTTAGATGTACAGGGCAACGAGGTGCCGCCGTGCGAGGTGGGTGAGCTATACTCCAAGGGTCCCATGCTCTTTGACGAGTACTACAAGCTGCCCGAAAAAACGGCCGCCGCCTTCAAGGACGGCTGGTTTTCCGCCGGCGACATGGCCCAAAGGGACGAGGACGGCTTCTACCAGATCGTCGACCGCAAGGACAACATGATCATCACCGGTGGTGAGCACGTCTATCCCAGCGAGGTGGAGGAGACCGTCGGCAGCCATCCGGATGTTTTCGATGTGGCCGCCATCAGCCTGCCCGACGATAAATGGGGGGAAAAACTGGCCGTGGTGGTGGTACCCATGGATGGTTCGGACATTAATGAAACGACCATATTCGATTGGTGCCGCGAACGGATGGCCGGCTACAAGCGGCCCAAGCAGGTCTTTTTCATCAAACCGGACCAGATGCCACGCACCGCTACGGGAAAGATCCTTCACCGGATCCTGCGAGAAAGCTATGCCGACGGTGAACCGGTGTTCCCGGAAACCGACAGCTGCCCGGCCCCGGAAAAATGATTGCGGAATTGCGAAATTAGGTATTGAATGTATCAATCTATTTAAGGAGGATGTTTACATGTTAAGCAAAGCGTTCATCCCTTACAAAGGTTACTACTCCACCCCCTTCTGCCGCTGGCAGGGGGCTATGGCCAACGAGAATTCCATCGTGCTGGGCGCAAAGACCGCCGCCCGCTGGATGGCGGAAAAGAAGTGGGAGCCGGGCATCTTCGACTACCTGGTCTTCGGCAACACCATCAGCCAGCTGCACCAGTTCTACAGCGCACCTTACGCCGCCGCCTTGATGGGCTGCGGCGGCATTCCCGGCATCGCCGTCAGTCAGGCCTGCACCACCGGCACCACCTGCATTTTCCAGGCGGCCACTTTCATCGAAACTGGCATGGCGTCCAATACATTTGTTCTCACCACCGACCGCACCTCCAACGGACCCCACACCATCTGGCCCAACCCCAATGGCCCCGGCGGTGAGGTGATCAGCGAGAACTGGCTGATGGACAACTTCAATGCCGATCCCAATGTGGGCCTGCGCATGGTGGAAACAGCGGAAAATGTCGCCAAAGAAGAAGGCATCACCAAAGAAGAATGCGACCGCCTGGCCCTGCGTCGCTACGAGCAGTACCAAATGGCCCTGGCCGACGACCGGGCCTTTCAAAAGCGGTACATGTTCGCCGCCGAAATCCAGCTCTCACGCAAGAAAAGCATCCTCGTGGAAGAAGATGAAGGCATCATGCCCACCACCGCCGAGGGTCTGGCCAAACTCAAACCCCTGGTGCCCGGCGGCGTGCTGAGCTTCGGCGCCCAGACCCACCCGGCCGACGGCAACGCCTCCATGGTGGTCACCACCAAAGAGAATGCCGAACGGTTGAGTGCCGACGCATCCATCCCCATCCAGGTGATCGCATACGGCTTCGCCAGGGAAAAGAAAGGCTACATGGCTGCCGCACCGGTACCGGCTGCCCGCATGGCCCTTGGAAAAGCGGGCCTGTCACTCGGCGACATCAAGGTCATCAAGACCCACAATCCCTTTGTGGTCAACGACATCAATTTTGCCAGAAAGATGGAGATCGACGTCGACGGTTTCAACAACTACGGCTCGTCCGTGGTTTACGGACATCCCCAGGGATCCACAGCCACAAGGCTGATCATGGAAGGTATCGAAGAGGCGGTCATGCAAGGCGGCGGGTACCTGCTATGGACGGGTTGTGCCGCCGGCGACTGCGGTGCCTCGCTGATTCTGAAAATTGGCTGACAAAGATCCTACTGCCATGCGGCATTGAAAAAGCGGACCGGCAGGTGACGCATCCGGTCCGCTTTTTTCTTATCTGCCACATCAAATAGATACAAACGGCGATTCGGAACGAAGCCCGTCACCCATTTTTATGGGCTTCCTTAAAGCCGTGCCACTCATCATGATCAATGATATCGTCACCATCCAGATCAACAGCCTCAAACACATCCGCGGTGGCATCCGGGAACCGTTGTTTGAACTCCGTCCTGGTCAGCGCGTCATCGCCATCGGCATCCAGTTCATGGAAATGGATCATGTAGGGTCCGGGATCGGGCATTGAACCCTGGTGAAATTTGTTGTGGCCACAACCACCGCCAAGAATGGCTATCGATATCAGGACCGTCACAGACAATTTTCTCATAAGATCTCATCCTTTCTGATTATTCACTTCTACCAATCAAAATCCCACCGTTAATAGACCCAGCATATTCAGTGAGACAATTACTGTTCAAAATAAGGCATCCTGGGCCGACTGCAAATCG
>JAGTUY010000280.1 GCA_018224455.1 Desulfosarcina sp. | reverse complement strand
TTGAGCTGGTCGACCGTATGATGATAGGAAATAACTATCTATTGGTGGGGAGTCTGTTGGTTCAGTGCGGGTGGACCGGTAGGCAGATCCAGCCTGTCATCACCTACCCCCCCCGATCCTTTTACGAATGTCAAGATAGCCCGCAAAAGCGAGGCACTATGGCTGAGCTGTTCATAAGCCTCCTGCCTGGAGAGTATCCGTTCTTCCTTTTCCAGCCAGTACCCCAGTTTGAGTGATAAGTTGGCAATCCGGGCAATTTCGTTGGCCAGATCCATTTCAGAACGAATCTCTATGGGATACATTTCGATCAGGGATAGATTGTTAAGTACCTCATGATTGATAATGCCATCCGTGGCAGTGTGATATTGCTGGTTATAGGGGCTATATAAGATGTTGTGCAGCGGCTGGGAAAGATCACCGACATAGTGCGCACAAAAGGCCATGTGGTATTCAGCGTATTTTCCCGATTGGGTCGTTGTGCGGTATGCTCTGGTTGCGGCAATGATCGCTCCATAAAGATGGCCCTGGGTGTCATGGGGCACATTGTAGCGATCTGCCTGGCCAAGGACCATTTGAGCGGTGACGATGGTGGTCGACGGGTTGTAGACATAGTGGTTCCTTTTTTCGATGTCACCCGCTTTGATCTTGGTTATGTCGGCACCTGCGGCATTGAACCATTTTTCATAGCCGGCGGCTTTGGCGATGGCGATGTGGGTTTCATCGTGCCATGCCAAACCCAGGGCAGGGTGGAAACAGATCCAAAGTGCCAGCAGCCACGTGTTACTTCTTTTCAGAACTCGGTTCTTCATCAACGGCCCCTCCTCACCCCAGACCCGGCAAGTGTTCTTTACCCTATCTACAGGCCATCGGCGTGAAAGTTTTGGGTTTAAGGAGCGTTGGTGCATCAAACAGGATGGCATGGTGAGATTAATCCCGAAGAATAAACCTTGTCAAGCGATACCAAACCCTTGACACGAATAGGAATCTCTGTAAATTTATATGTGTCCTGCACCCTACTGCCAATATAGCTGTGACGGAGATCCACCCATGGCACTGACGAAGAAGGGCATCGTAGAGCAGATCCAGGCCCAAATTGATTTTCCCAAAAACAAATCGCTGGAGACCGCTGAATTTCTTCTCGAACTCATCCAAGCCCACCTGGAAGTCGGTGATAATGTCCTTGTTTCCGGTTTCGGCAAATTCTGCGTGAAGGAAAAAAAGGAACGGAAAGGTCGGAATCCTGCCACCGGAGACGATTTGATGCTGAAACCGAGGCGGGTAGTGACCTTCAAGTGCCCAGGCAAGCTGCGGGACAAGGTGAACAAAAAATGAATCCTACGGTCAACCGGCGCCGGCATCCGCAGTTGGCGCATACGCATCTTCTTCGACTTACCAACCACCGGCAACGGACCAGGCGACCGTTTCGGTCAGGTCGCCATCGAACCAGCGGGTGACCCTGCCATCAATGTAGAGTTAACTTTCAACTTTATCAATTAAATTTTAAAAGATATCCTTAGGGTGAAAGGAGGCCCCATGAACGAGAGCACCATTAAATTTAGACTCATGAATACTGACGACTTTGACGCTGTGGTCAGGATTGACGAAAAAGTATTCAAGGCTTCCCGGGCGGAGTATTATGAGCTGAAGTTTGAAAAGCTCTTTCGGTCCAAAGAGTATCTGCCCACGTCACTTGTGGCAGAGAAAGAAGATGGAACGGTGGTGGGTTTCGTGATGGGCGAACTCTATATGGGAGAATTTGGCATCTCCCAGGAAGGCGCCACCCTGGATACCATCGGCGTTGATCCCGATTGCCAGCAAAAGGGAATCGGTGGGCGGTTGATTAATGAATTTATGGATCATTTGAAAGATCTCAACGTTCAAAAAGTAAACATCCTGGTCGACAGAAATGATTCAAAACTGATGCACTTCTTTAGCGCGAACCAATTTAGCCCCTCCAAAACCATTGTTAACCTGGAACGAAGCCTTTGATGTCCGTGAAGGATTGGCGGTTCATTTGGGCACGCGAGTGTGACATCACCTTCGAACGATGATTTTGAAAGAAACGAAATAAATATGGCCGAAACGGCTCACTCAAAAGCGCTGTTCTCTGTTTTGACTGCAGGCACGCTGTGGTCTTTTGGTGCCCTTACGATCCGCTACATGGTCGATCCGCAAACCTATCGATGGCAATATCTGTTCTTCAGGGGGCTGACGATTGCGGCGATATTATGCATCTACCTCATGGCAAAAGATGGAAGCTGCTTTTTCAACAATTTTAGGAGAATCGGTCTGTCGGGTGTTATCGGCGCTTGCGGACTCGTCGTGGCTTTTACCGGATTCATCTGGTCCATAACCTTGACAACCGCCGCCAATACGCTGTTTGTGTTTGCAACCATTCCCTTTCTCGCGGCATTCATGGGCATTGTGATCCTTAAAGAAAAAATTCGACCGTTAACCTGGGTCGCAATGACCGTTGCCCTCATCGGAATTACCGTGATGGTGATTGAGGGTTTGGAAGCCGGAAGCGTCCTTGGAACGATCACGGGATTTGCCGCGGCATGTGGTTTTTCTGTTTTCTCGGTGAGCCTCAGGTGGCGAAAGGAAACCCCCCAGTTTGCAACCATCGCCCTTGCAGGCATCCTTTGCGCGATTTTGACTGCAAGCATACTCTCCGTGCAAAGCGACTCGGTGTTGATGCCGAATCGCAATATCTATCTCAGCATGGTGCACGGCACGCTGATTGGTGTGGGGTTAATTTTGTTTTCGCTTGGTGCTAAATATTTCCCGGCGGCTGAATTGAATTTACTCTCTCTGGTGGAGGTTGTAGGCGGGGTCATTTGGGTCTACCTGCCAATCTTCGGTATCAACGAAGTGCCGAGCATGCTCACGGTGGTTGGCGGTTTTATCGTCACATGTGCGATAATTTTGGATAGTGTCGGGACGAGATGCAAAAGGAAAGTGGTAAAAGTGGTTAAAAACTATTGATTTTACTTTTGATTACCGAAAAGATACGAAATGGACGATAAATAAAATTAAGAGAAATCATGTTGCGAAATAAGGATTCTGGCAAGCCAGGGCAATTATTGGAAGGAATTGGTTCAACAACCCTGAAACCATAGGTGCAATATTTGGCATCCTGGCAGTCGGAGTCTTTGCCCAAAAGTTTTAAGAGACGCCCCTGTGTCGACCATGAAAATGCTGCCGTTAGGGTGCGCCGTCGGGTGCGCCGTGTATTGGGTGGTTGAACAGATGGGGTGAAGGGATCCTAAATCTGGTTTTTCCCGCTGAAAAATATCACAGCATCTGTAAAACAACGGCTGCTCAACCAATCGAGATCTGATCAGCGTCATCGGCTATGACCTCACAAAAATCTCCGCCTTCAAAGTGGCGTGCACCTGGTCCGTGGGTATAAGGATGGAATATCAGGAATTACTCGAAAAATATAATGCCCTGTTAGCACGAGCAAGGCGATTAACAAAAGAAAACAATCGATTAAAAGCCAACATGGGGCTGATGGAATCGCAGGCCTTTGTAAACACCTCCCCAGCAGTTCAAGCAGAAATCAAGGTGCCTGAAGGCGAATCGAATGACGGAAACCATTGTACAGATGTCAACTGCACCTCGGATGCGCTCTCGAAGATTCGTCTATTTATGTCACTTTTCAAGGGCCGTGATGATGTCTACGCAAAGCGATGGGAGAATGAAAACAAAGGAACATCGGGCTATGCACCTGTCTGTCTGAATCAATGGCAACCAGGGATATGTGGGAAGCCCAAAATTTCCTGCTCAAAATGCAAAAACAAGTCATATGCTGCAATGGATGAAAATGCCATTGAGGATCATTTGAGAGGCAAGGCCGTTGTCGGTATCTATCCAATGCTGCCGGATGAAACATGCTGTTTTCTGGCAATGGATTTTGATAAGGATAATTGGGAAAAGGATATCACGGTCGTGCGGGACGTGTGCAATGAATTCATGATCCCCATAGCCGTTGAGCGCTCACGTTCCGGTAAGGGCTGCCATGCCTGGTTTTTCTTTGAACATCCTGTTTCTGCCGTCCTGGCACGTAAATTCGCTACGGCCATTTTAACCTCTGCAATGAGCAGGCGGCATGAAATACAATTCAAATCCTATGATCGGTTGTTTCCCAGCCAGGATACCATGCCCAAGGGCGGTTTAGGGAATCTGATCGCTCTGCCATTGCAAAAAGAAGCAAGGGAAAATGCCAATAGCGAATTTATCGATGAAACCTTTCAATCATACGTTGATCAATGGGCATTCTTATCAACAATTCGAACGATATCAGACAACCGCCTTGAACTTCTTATTTCTGAGCTTTCCCATGGCCATGAACTGGGTGAACTGAAAATCGATGAAGAAGAGGAAAAACCATGGGAAACACATGGACCCAAAACTGTACTGGAGAAAACCGATTTTCCGAATCGACTCGATATCGTCAAGGCAAACATGCTGTTTATCCCGAAGGCGGGAATTTCTCAAAGGGCGCTGAATTGGTTAAAGCGTCTCGCGTCTTTTAAAAACCCGATGTTTTACAGACAGCAAGCCATGCGTTTGCCAACCTATGGCCATTCGAGGGTCATCTCCTGCACAGATGAAACCAACGAATACCTTTGTTTGCCAAGGGGATGCGAGTCTGAGGTATTCTGCCAACTCAAAAGATTTGGTATCGATATTCGGCTTATCGATAAAACGTTCAGCGGGAAAAGGATTGATGTGGAATTCAAGGGTCAACTTAGAGACGAACAATCCTTAGCCCTCAAATCTTTATTGCAACACAATTCCGGAATACTTTCAGGTACAACGGCCTTTGGCAAAACAATTGTAGCGATTAAGCTGATTGCCGAAAAGAAAATGAATACGCTCATCTTGGTTGACAAGATCAGCCTGCTGTCTCAATGGAAAGAGAAGTTGTCGGAATTCTTGGTTGTGAAGGAGCCATTGCCGCAGCTGCCTCACACTGCAGTCAAGAAAAGGGGAAGAAAGAAAAAGATAAGCGTCATCGGTCAATTGGGTGGAGGCAAAAGTACATTAGGCGGTATTGTGGATATAGCGGTTATGCAATCGCTAAGCCGACAAGGAGAGGTTAAGGAATGTGTCAAGAATTACGGAATGATCATTGCCGATGAGTGCCACCATGCTTCAGCATTCACCTACGAACAAATCCTGAAAACTACCAATGCCAAATCCATTTATGGCCTAACCGCCACGCCAACCAGAAAAGATGGA
>JAGTUY010000279.1 GCA_018224455.1 Desulfosarcina sp. | reverse complement strand
GGCGAACATACCATGGCGGCATGAGCCGTGGAGGGGACTGTCCGTGGCCGGACCCAGGGCAAACACCAGGTGGTTGTCTGGAGAAAAAGGGTCAACGCCGATTGGATTTCGATCCAGCAGCAGTTGGGTGCCCAGCCCTTTGCCGCCCATGCAGGCGCTGAGCAATGCTTCGCTCAGCACCTCGGTCTCGCTGGTTCGATTGCTCACATCGACAGTCAGTGCCTGTTGAAAATAACCATGCATAGTTTTATTTCCTTTGCCATTATCGGCTGTCCTGAAATCAGGAGCGTGAGACTTCCGAGAGACTCTCTTCGAGTATGGCCAGCCCCTTGTCCAGCTGTTCATCGGTGATGACCAGCGGCATCAGCGTGCGGATGACATTGCCGAAATTTCCGCAGGAAAGCAATACCAGTCCCTTTTCATAACAGCGGCCCACCAAGGCTTTGGCCTTGTCGGTGGCCGGTTTCTTGGATTCGCGATCCTCCACCAGTTCCATGGCCAGCATGGGTCCCTTGCCGCGCACCTCGCCGATGATCTCGAAGCGCTCCTGCATAGTGGAAAAACGCGCCAGCAGAGTTTGTCCCAACCGAACCGATTGATCGAGAAGTTTATCCTCGAACAGGATCTCCAAAACGGCAAGGGCCGCCCGGCAGGAGATGGGATTGCCGCTGTAGGTGCCACCCAATCCGCCCACGTGAGGCGCATTCATCATGTCGGCGCGGCCAATCACGGCCGACAGGGGCATGCCACCGGCGAAGCTTTTGGCCATGGTGATGATATCGGGGGTCACGCCCCAATGGTCGATGGCAAAGAACTTACCGGTTCTGCCTGCACCGCTCTGTACCTCGTCGATGATCAGGGCAATGCCATACTTGTCGCAGATGGCTTTCAGTTTCGGGAAATACTCGGGGGGCGGGGTAACGAATCCACCCTCGCCCTGGATGGGTTCTGCGATCACGGCCGCCGTCTGTTCCGCGGCCACATGACTGATGAAAAATTCTTCGAGGTAGTCGGCACAGGCGGTCCCGCAGGCTGGATAGGTCAAGCCGAAGGGGCACCGGTAACAATAGGCGAAGGGCATGCGGTAGACTTCCGGGGCAAAGGGTCCGAAGCCAAACTTGTAGGGTTTCACTTTACTGGTCAGGGTCATGCCCATCAGCGTGCGCCCGTGAAAGGCATTGTCGAAGCAGATGATCCCCGGCCGCTTGCTGGCATAGCGGGCCACCTTGACCGCGTTTTCCACCGCTTCCGCGCCGCTGTTGGCAAACATGGTCATTTTGGCGAAATCACCGGGTGCCAGACGATTGAGCCGTGCGGCCAGGTCCACGTATGCTTCGTACATGGCCACATGAAAGCAGGTGTGGATGCATTTACCCGCCTGATCCCGGATGGCCGCCACCACCTTGGGGTGGCAGTGCCCCACATTGTTGACCCCGATGCCGCCGGCAAAATCGATCAGTTCACGGCCGTCGACATCCACCATGACCGCCCCGTGGGCTTCCTTGATAAATGCGGTGGTGGTGTTGAAGGGCCCCTGGGGGACATGCTGGTTGCGTTTTTCAAGCAATTCATGGTTGCGGGCTGGCATATGGGTGACTCCTTTGTTGAATGATTGATTGGGGGCGCTGAAGGCTTTGTTCATAGGGACCAAATACCCTATTGTTCTTGTTTGCGCGAAACATTTTACTTGCCATGATCATTTTAATTGAATATGCAGTTAATAATCGCATGCGGCACCATGTTGGCATGACAAGCCGCAAACACGGAGGAATGGTTTTGAATCATAACAACAGCACCGCAGATTCAAAATATATACTTTCAGCTAACGATTTTTGCAAGGCAGAACGAGGACCTCACAACCGTCACCCGTCGACGATCGAAAACGCCGACCCACACCATATCAAAAAGTCCACAGAGAACTGAACCGGTCATGCGGAAAAATAAAAGCGCGGCACTCCGAAAACCGGACATCCTCGAGAGCTATTACCAGGTGCTCATTCAGGAGGGACTCGAAGGCACCTCGATCAGCAAAATCGCCAACCGCATAGGCATTCATCCGAGCCTTATCATCCATTATTTCAAAAACAAAGAGAACATGAAGCTCGAGCTCGTTGATCTGCTGATCGAAAAATATCAATCTCCGGCAATGATCAACTTCGACCATATTGAGGATGATGAAGAACACTTCAATGCGATCATCGACGTGCTGTTCTCGTTCAAGTGGAATCGAACCGTGGATCCGGGTGTGCATTTCGGTTTTTATTACCTGAGCCTGAGAAATGAACAGATATTGGCGCGCTTCAGGGTCATGTTCAAATGGCTGCGTGACTACCTGCGTGAAAAGCTGATCTATTTCAACGACAAAGGTGTCATCAGAGTCAAGGATGCGACCCAGGCTGCCGACTACATGGTTACCCTGATGGAAGGACTGGAGTTTCACTCCCAGTTTTTAGCCAACGGCGAGCATTTCGATGATTTTGCACAGACCGCCCGGAAAGTCCTGGTCAGCGCCTTGAAAAACGGCGACTTTTGACAGCATCAAGTTTGATCTTGTTGGTGCCCATTTTTAGGGTAGACATGAGTATTAAACGAACGTTCAATTAATAGTTTTTCAACAACCGCTTAACCATTAGGCCACCGACCGCCGACAGTTGATGCGGTCGAACCATTCCAACGAAGGAGCATCGAATGCGAGACTACGACGAGCATTTCAAAAGCGACTACCAGGGAAGAGACATTCAGACGGCCTATGCCGAGGCGCGCAAGATGGTGGATACCATCCTGACCCCTCTGGACCAGACACCCCTCGAGGTCCGGCAGCAGATCGCCAGAAAGACGGTGCGCAATTTCCGCGATCACATCAACAAGGGCTTTTTGGAATACCGCAAATCGGTTACCGAGTCCGGCAACTTTGCCTACACGGAGTGGACCGGCCAGGGATCGGTGCTGGTGGATGTTCTAGGGCGTGAGTTTCTGGACATCCTGGGCGGTTTCGGCCTTTACTCGTACGGCATTCGGCACCCTAAAATCGTGGCCGCGGTCAAGGCCCAGCTGGACCGCTCTCCCCAGTACAGCCAGGAGCTGTTGGATCCGCTCAGGGCCGAGCTGGGCCATGTGCTGGCGCTGCTGACACCCGGTAAAATTCAATACGGTTTTTTCGCCAACTCCGGCACCGAGGCGGTGGAAGGGGCCATGAAACTGGCCAAGCTGTATACCGGAAAAAAAGGTTTCATCGCCATGCTCAAGGGCTTTCACGGCAAGACCCTGGGAAGCTTGTCGCTCATCGGCAAAAAAGTTTTCCGCAAACCCCTGCTGCCGCTGCTGGACGGGGTACAGCATGTGCCCTTCGGGGATGCCGATGCCGTGGAGCGCATGCTGGCGGCGGCCAAAGCCGTCGGCCAGGACATCGCCGCCGTGGTCGTCGAACCGATCCAGGGCGAGGCCGGCGCCATCGTGCCACCGGACGATTTCCTGCCCCGGCTGCGCCAGGTTTGCAACCATTACGGCGTGCTGCTCATCGCCGACGAGGTCCAGACCGGTTTCGGTCGCACCGGAGAGATTTTCGGCGTCGATCACTGGGATGTGGCCCCGGACATCATGTGCTTCGGCAAAGCCTTGGGGGGCGGCGTCGTGCCCATGAGCGCCTTTTTTTCCACACCCGAAATCTGGTCATGCATGGAACCCAATCCCTTCATGCATACCACCACCACCGGCGGCAACCCGCTGGCCTGTGCGTCGGCCCTGGCAGCCATCACCGTCCTGATCGAGGAGGACCTGGCCGCCCAGGCCAAGACCAAAGGGGAATACGTCCTCAAACAGCTTGGCGTGCTCAAGGCGCGCTATCCCGGCGTACTGGCCAAGACGCGGGGGTTGGGGCTTTTACTGGGCATGGAGTTCCCGACGGACGGCATCGGCTACAAGGTGGCCTCCGGGCTATTCTCCCGCGGGGTATTGACTGCCGGAACCCTGACCAACGCCAAGAACATTCGCTTCGAACCGGCTCTGAACATCCCCCAGGAAACATTGGATGAAGTCCTCACCCGCCTGGAGGATGTGTTCAAATCCATCGATCTGCCCCAACGCAAAAAGGTCAGCAACCTGTATGCCGGCCGCATGCTGCATGTGGACCTTTCCGCCGGCAAGGTGACCACCGAATCGTTGAAAGACGAATGGGCCAGACAATATATCGGCGGTTGGGGGCTGGGCGCCAAATATTACACCGAATCCGTTGACCCTACGGTCGCCCCCCTGTCACCCGACAACACCGTCGTCGTCATGACCGGCCCCATGGCCGGGACATTGGCCCCCACCGGGTCCCGAACCTGCGTGGTTTCCAAATCGCCGCACACTGGAACGATCTTCGAATCCAACATCGGCGGTGCATTCGGGCCCGAACTGAAATTTGCCGGTTTTGACGGCATCGTCATCAGCGGGAAAGCCGACCGGCCGGTGTGGCTGAGAATTGAAGACGACGAGGTCTCCCTCGAGGAGGCGAATTCCCTTTGGGGCAAGGGCATCTTCGAAACCGAGCGGACCTTGGAAGAGGAGATGGGACCCGGCATGAAGAGCTTGTCCATCGGGCCGGCCGGCGAGAACGGGATCCCCTTCGCCTGCGTCGGATCGGAGTCCTACCGGCAGATGGGCCGCGGCGGCGTCGGCACCCTATTCGGCGCCAAAAACCTCAAGGCCATCGCCGTCAGGGGAACCGGGGGTGTTCAGGTGGCCGAAATCGGTGAGTTCTGGGGCAAGGTCTCCGAGCATCTGGAGGGCAACCTGATGACCATCGACAACCAGTGGGCCAGGGACCATGGCACGCCCATGCTGGTGGATGTGACCAACGAGATGGGCATCCACCCCACGCGCAATTTCACCCAGGGCGTCAACCCCAATCGCCGGCGGCTGGATGCCGACGCCGTGGCGGACGTTAGAATCGGCGACCGGGCCTGCGCCACCTGTCCGCTGGGATGCGGCAACTTCACCTCGGTCAACGGCGTCCAGGTCGAGGGGCCCGAATACGAGACCCTCTGCCTGGGCGGATCCAACTGCGATATCAACGATATGGAACAGGTCATGCGCTTCAACCGCACATGCGATGACCTGGGGTTGGACACCATGTCCACCGGCAACGTAATCGGCCTGGCCATGGCCCTGACCGAATCGGGTGACGCCGATCTGGGATTGACCTTCGGTGACGCCGCATCCTATCTGCAGGTCCTGGATGAGATCGCCAACCGATCCACCCAGCGGGGCCGCGACCTCTCCCTGGGTGCGGCCAAACTTGCCGACAAATATGGCCAGCCCGGCCAGGCGGCCCATTCCAAAGGAATGGAAATGCCGGCCTATGATCCGCGCGGCAATTACGGCATGGGCCTGGCCTATGCCACCAGTGAGCGGGGCGCCTGCCATTTACGGGCGTTTCCCCTGTTTGCCGACGACCCCTTCAAGCTGAAAGACCTGGCCAGCGATGTCGTGGCGATGCAGAACGTCAACGGAGCCAAATGGTCCATGTGTTTCTGCGACTTCTGGGGGTCGGTGGATACGACGATCATGGCCGAACTGCTGACCGCCGGCCTGGGGCGCCAGGTGTCTGCCACAGACCTGGCCAGAGCCGGCGAACGGGTCTGGAACCTGCTGCGCATGTTCAACCTGGCAGCGGGATTTACCGCAGCCGACGACACCCTTTCCGAAAAACTGACCCAACGGGCGTTGGAAAACGGACCCCACGAGGGGCGGACCCTCAGCCCTGAAATCCTGGAGGAGCTCAAGGGTTTTTATTATCGCCAGCGGGGGTGGGATAAAGCCGGGCGGCCGAAGGCGGCAAAACTGCGCGAGCTGGGACTGGCCGATCTGATGGAACAGGCTTGAACTGAACGCTGCAATCAACCGGTGCCGGCCTGAATAAAGCGGCGGATCACCGGCAACATGGAGGAACCAATGGAAAAACACCTGATGGCCATTCCCAACCGATGTACCGGATGCAACCGATGCGTGTACGCCTGCTCAGCGGTCAAGGAGGGAATGTTCATGCCGTCCAAGGCGCGGATTCACATCAGCAACATGTCCCACGAAGGCTACTCGGTGCCCAGTGTCTGTTTTCAATGCCCCAAGGCGTCATGCATGGAGGCCTGCCCCACCGGTGCCATATTCAGGAGCGAGCGTGGCGTGGTGGTGGTGGATGCCAAGAAGTGCGACGGTTGCGGCAACTGCGTTTCCGCCTGCCCTTATGGCATGATCGAACAATACGCATCCGGCATCGCCTACAAATGCGACCTGTGCGGCGGTGCGCCGGCCTGTGTGGCCGAGTGCCACTATGGGGCCCTGGTTTTCAAGGAAGCCGATAAGATATCCATGGGCTGTCGCAAGGACCAGATGAAGCGACGCAGCAAGACGGGTGAGCCGGAAGAGAAGCGCCGCGCCCTGGCCGTCGACGTGTTGAAAGGGGCCATCCGCGTGCCCCGCTCCGCCGGCTATATGCGCTGAAAAAAGGGATCGAATAATGCCCCAAACACGCACCAGCACACCATTGGATGATGGCTACCGCATGCCCGCCGAGTTTGAACCCCACAAGGGCTGCTGGATGCTGTGGCCCGAGCGGGGGGACACCTGGCGCCTGGGCGCCAAACCCGCCCAGGCAGCCTTCATCAAGGTGGCCGAGGCCATCTCCGCCTTCGAACCGGTGACGGTCGGCGCCAGCCGCAGCCAATGGGAAAATGCCCGAAGCGCACTTCCCGACGCCGTCCGCGTGGTGGAGATCTCGTCCGACGATGCCTGGATGCGCGATGTGGGTCCGACCGTCGTGGTCAACGATGGCGGGACCATCCGTGGCGTCGACTGGCAGTTCAACGCCTGGGGAGGGCTGGACGGCGGCCTTTACTTCCCCTGGGATCAGGACAGCCTGGTTGCCGCAAAGGTTCTCGAAATCGAACGGGCCGACCGCTACCGGGCGCCCCTGGTCATGGAAGGCGGTTCGTTTCACGTGGACGGCCAGGGCACCCTGATCACCACACAGGAATGCCTGCTGAACCGCAACCGCAACCCCCATCTGACCCGGGAACAGATCGAGGCTTTGTTGAAGGCCTACCTGAATGTGCACAAGGTGGTCTGGCTGGATAAAGGGGTGGTCATGGACGAGACCGACGGCCATGTGGACAACCTGTGTTGTTTTGTAAAGCCCGGGGAAGTGCTGCTCACCTGGACCGATGATCCCGACGATCCCCAGTACGCGATATCCAGGCAGGCCCTGGAGAAACTTTCCACCGCAGCGGACGCACGCGGTCGGCCGCTGGTTGTCCACAAGATCCATCAGCCCGATCCAATGGCGGTCTCCGCAGCGGAATGCGAGGGTCTGGACGCCAGCGAGACGGCCAAGCCCCGTAAGGCCGGCGGCCGCCTGGCCGCCTCGTACGTTAATTTTTACATCGCCAACGGCGGCATCGTCATGCCGCTTTTCGACGACGCCCATGACCGGGCAGCCATGGACCTGCTGATCCGGCTCTTTCCGGACCGCATGGTCGTTGGCGTCAGAAGCCGGGAAATCCTTCTGGGGGGCGGAAACATCCACTGCATCACCCAGCAAATCCCGATGGGTGCATTCGCTGCGAGGGATGAAGCGTAACGCAGATATCGGGTTTTTTACGAAACCGTCAATGTTAGAGGAAACCATGGCCACCATCAAAGTGGCGGCAACCCAGATGCCGTGTACATCGAAAGTGGAAGAGAACCTTTCAGCCGCAGAGACGCTGGTGCGAACCGCGGCAGACCAGGGTGCAAAAATTGTCCTGCTTCAGGAGCTCTTCGAGTCCCTGTATTTTTGCCAGGTGGAAAAACCTGATTTTTTTTGCCTGGCCAGCCCTCTCGAGGAGAACCCGGCCGTCAACCGCTTTTCGGCAATCGCGGCAGAACTGCAGGTCGTTTTGCCGATCAGCTTTTTCGAGAAAAAAGGCCAATCCTTCTTCAACAGCCTGGTGGTGATCGATGCCGACGGCGCCGTCTTGGGGATCTACCGCAAAACCCACATCCCCGATGGCCCGGGGTATCAAGAGAAATACTACTTTAGCCCGGGCGACACCGGATTCAAGGTCTGGAAAACACGCTACGCCACCATCGGCGTGGGCATCTGCTGGGACCAGTGGTTTCCCGAAGCCGCCCGGTCCATGGCATTGATGGGCGCCGAGATGCTGCTCTACCCCACGGCCATCGGATCTGAACCCCTGAATCCGTCCTATGACAGTCAGGCCCACTGGCAGACCTGCATGCAGGGACATGCCGCCGCCAACATCATGCCGGTTGTCGCCTCGAACCGCATCGGTAGTGAAACCATCGACGGGTCCACACTCACCTTCTATGGCTCATCCTTCATCACGGACAACAAGGGCGCGCTGCTTGCCCAAAGCGACCGACAGTCCATGGGCGTCATTACGGCTGAATTGGACCTGTCGTCCTATGCCGCCGAGCGCGCGGCGTGGGGGCTGTTCCGGGACAGGCGACCCGAGGCCTATGCCCGGCTGTTGACCTTAGATGGCAACCACCGGTCATGAAAAAATGACCGTCAGGCACCTCAGAAATGCAAAAGACCGCATGCGGCATGCCTTGTTCTATGAACTTGTGGGTCTGATCCTGGCCGTGCCGCTGGCAGCGTGGGGATTTGGTACGGACCTGTTGGATACCGGCATTCTGGGCATCTTTTTCAGCATCCTGGCCATGGTCTGGAACATGATCTACAATCATTACTTCGATATCGTGCTGCTGAAAAATGGACTCAACCCCGCGCGGCGCGGTTTCTGGCTTCGAGCCGTCCACGCCCTTTTGTTTGAAGCGGGATTCATCTTCGTCAGTGTCCCGGTCATCGCCTGGTGGCTGTCTCTTTCCCTGGTAAAAGCATTGGCCATGGACCTGGGGTTTACTCTTTTCTATATCGGGTACACCTATGTATACAATGGGGTCTATGATCGGATTTTCCCTTATCCGGGGGTTAACCGGAACCCTGCAAAAGGCCTGTAGAGATGCAAAAAAAATCTGTTCACCAGAGCAAGCAAAGGGATCTGTTCCGCATTGAGCTCAAGAAAATCATTGATCCCCGGCATGGGCTGGTCAAACTATCCGAGGCAGTCGACTGGAATCGAATGGACAAGGCGTTCACTGAACGGTATTGCCCAGGCAACGGCCGACCGGCTATCAGCACCCGGTTGATGGTGTCGCTGCAATACCTGAAGCACATCTACAACCTCAGTGATCATGATGTCGTTTACGGATGGGTAGAAAACCCCTACTGGCAGTATTTAGGCGGGATGCAATTTTTCGAGCATAACCCGCCGATCAATCCGTCCAGCATGTCCCGATGGCGCAAACGAATCGGCGAGGCCGGAGCAGAAGCGCTGCTCAAGGAAACCGTTGCTGCCGGGTTGACGATCAAGGTGGTCAAGCCCCACCCGTTCAAACGGGTCACCGTGGACACGATCGTCCAGGGAGGTTCAAAGACCATCGTCTGACTTTGGCATGGACGAACACAGCGGTTTCAGCTGACGGCAGGATTATCCTATGTCATTCGATCAACTGGGCCTTCGGGCCGAACTGCTTAAAGCGGTTCAGGACAATGGCTACACCGCCCCCACCCTTATTCAGACGCAGGCCATCCCCGCGATCCTCGACGGACAGGACATCCTTGCCCGCGCCCAGACCGGAACGGGAAAGACGGATGCCTTCGCCCTTCCTCTGGTCGAGATTCTGAGCCGCAAGAACGGCAACGGGCGACACCCCCGCGCCCTTGTCCTGACCCCCACGCGGGAACTGGCGCTTCAGGTGGGAGCGTGCATCAAGGCCTACGCTAGGCGGGTCTCCTTGAGATGCACGGTGGTTCACGGCGGGGTTCGCATCAATCCGCAGATCGATCGGCTGAGACGCGGAATCGATATTCTGGTGGCCACGCCGGGCCGCCTGCTGGATCTGGCCGGCCAGCGGCATTTGAATCTTTCCCGGATAGAATTTCTGGTTTTTGACGAGGCGGACAGGATGCTGGATCTGGGATTCGGCGATGAGATTTCCGCGACCCTGGATCTCATTCCTAAAAGACGCCGGACCATGCTGTTTTCGGCCACCTATACCTCACCGATCCGGCTTCTTGCCGCAAGAATGCTGCAGGATCCCGAATACATCGAGGTGACGCCCCACCATACGGCGGCGGAAGCGATCGTCCAGAAAGTTTACCAGGTGGATCGATCCAACAAACGCGCGCTTCTCATCCACCTGATCACCAGCGACAACTTGAGCCGGATACTGGTCTTTACCCGCACCCGACACGGGGCCAATGCGCTCACGGAGAAACTCGCCGCACACGGGATCCGGGCTGCTGCGATGCATGGCAACAAGAGCCAGTCTTTCCGGACACGATCCCTCGAAGCCTTCAAGAATGGTGAACTGCCTATTCTCGTGGCAACGGATGTGGCCGCAAGGGGCCTGGACATCAGCGATCTGCCTTATGTGGTCAACTACAACATGCCGGGCATACCCGAGGATTATGTTCACCGCATCGGTCGCACCGGCCGTGCAGGCCAAAGCGGCATTGCCGTGTCCCTGGTCAGTCCCGAAGAAAAGCCTTATCTTCAGGCCATTGAAAAACTGCTGCAACGGAAAATCCCAGTGGAAAAGGTCGACGGCTATACCCAAGACAGCGACGTTCCGGACTATGTTCTCTTACGCCCGGACAGCGCGTCCAGCCAGAAAAAGGCAGACAATGTCATCAAAGAGATAGTCGCCAGAAGAGCTGCCGCTAAAAAGCGATCAAAAAAACGTAACGTGAAAAAAACAGGTTCCCGCAAAAGTGCAGCGCCGGTATCGATCTCCCGATCCGGTAGAAAAAACGAAAAGCCCGGAAAAAAGCCACCCCGATCGGGATTGCGCCGCCCTCAATCTTCAAAACCAGGCAAACCCAGGGGCAGAAAATAAGGGTTTCAGAAAAGGAGTGAATCACCGCCCAGTGTGCCAAGGGCCCCCATTCCTTCACGGAGCCGAAGCTGAAAGCCACAGCGGTGATTAAAGTGGATATCCGGAAGCATGACCGGCAAGCAGTCCGGTTTCGATCTGCAACAGAACCAAAAACAGCCTGATTGACCGCGCGATATCACGCTTTACGGCAAATCAGGCTGTTTGGGTCCTCTTCAGGGGCGACAATGCAGCGATAGAGCCATCAATGCGACTTGGCGCGCGTCCAGGCTTCATCCATGATCCGGTTGTCCTTGCCCAGGTCCTTGGTAAAATGCAGTTTTTTCATGATCGCGGGTGTTGGGTAGATCCCCGGATTTTCAAGGTCTTCGGGCGTGATGAAGGCCTCGGCCGCCGCATTGGGGGTCGCATACTGGTTGTAGTTGGACAGCTCGGCGCCGACTTCCGGCTCCAGAATCCAGTTGATCCACTTGTGCGCGGCATCCGAGTTGGGGGCTTTGCTGGGGATACACATGGAATCATACCAGATTTCACTGCCCTCGCTGGGGATGACGAATCCCAGCTTGTCCGGTTCTTCGGTCACCGACTGAATGGCATCCCCGTTGTAGACGATGGCGGCCACCGCCGTACCGGCGACGACATCGTTCTTGCCACCCACACCCGGTTTGAAGCCCATGCAGTTCTTCGTCCGCTTGGCGGCCACCAGCAGGTCCGCAGCGGCCTTGAGATCCGCGGGCTTGGTGCTGTTGAAATCCTTGCCCTGGTAGACCAAGGCGATGCCCATCATTTCGCGCACGGAGTCGATCAGCCAGAACGCGCCGGCCTGTTTGTCGGCATCGAAAAGCACCGACCAGGATTGGGCCGCAGCGTCACTGATCTTATCCCTGCGGTACATCAGCCCCACCGTGCCCCATTGATAGGCGACGGAGTATTTGTTGCCCGGATCATAACTAGCTTCCCGGAATAGGGGTTTGAGGTTTTTCAGGTTGGGAAGCTTGGCATGATCCAGGGGCTGGATCAGCTTCTGGTTGATCAACACCGGCATGATGTAATCGGAGGGGACGATGATGTCATACTGGCTGACACCACCGGCCTGGAGTTTGGCCACCATCTCCTCGTTATTCTCGTAGATGTCCAGACGGACCTTGATGCCGAATTTCTCCTCGAAATCGGCCGGCATCTTTTCCTCATCCATATACTCCGACCAGGTGTAGACCCTCAATTCTTCGGCACCGGCCGCCATCCCGCCAAAAAGCACCAATACCAGCACGAGCAGACCTAATTTGCGCATTTTTTCCTCCTTCTAAGGTTCAGGGTTCAGGGTTCAGGGTTCAGGGTTCTGAGTTCGGCTTTGAGCTTTGAGCTTAACAGCTCATCAGCTAATATGTTCTGGGTTGGGGGTTCCATATTTTCAAAACCGGGAACGCTGAACCTCGAATCCTGAACTTGTTTTTTACCGATGACGGGTGAAGCGCTCCGTCAACACGACCAGAACCACCGTGACCAGCATGATCAGGGTTGACAGGGCATGGATTTGCGGGGTAACCCCCCTTCGAACAGCCGCAAAGATAAACAGCGGCAGGGTTTGCGACTCCGGACCGGCAGTAAAGAAACTGATCACAAAGTCATCCAGGGAAAGCGTGAAGGCCAGCATGGCACCGGCGATAATGCCCGGCATCAAAAGCGGCAGCATCACCTTTCTGAGCAGGTACCAGTTGGTCGCGAAAAGATCCCTGGCCGCCTCCTCCACCTCCCGGCCGATGGCCACCAGGCGGCTGCGCACCACCAGGGCGACAAAGGCGATCTGAAAGGTGATGTGGCCGATGATCATGTTCAACAGGCCGGGCTCGAAAACCGACGATGCCAGTCGCAGCAGGCCGAATGCCACCACCAGGGATGCGGCCAGGATGATGTCCGGAATGATCACGGGGATATGCAGGATGGTGTCCAGAAAATTGCTGGTGCGGGAACGCCAGGGAAAGCGATCCATGGCGATGGCCAGGATCGTACCCAGGATCGTGGCGACGACGGTGGAAATGACCGCCAGCAGCAGGGTGTTCCAGGCGGCTTCGAGTATCCAGTCGTTTTCGAAGAGCTTGAGATACCATTTGAAGGTAAACCCTTTCCACACCATCCCCCGGCGGGCGGCATTGACGGAGAATATCGCCACACCCGCCAGCGGCATGTAGAGAAAGGCCATGGTCAGATAGGAAATGGCGACGATTAACGGATGCTGGCGCCTCATATGACCTCGATCTCCTTGCCTTTACGGCGGTAAATCTGGAGCCCGATCATGGTGAGGACCATCAGTCCCATGCTGATCGCCGCCCCGAACGGCCAGTCCCGGCTGGTGCCGAACTGCTGCTGGATGAGATTGCCAACCAGCATGTACTTGGCTCCGCCAAGCAGATCGGGGACAACGAACATGCCCATGGCGGGAACGAAGGTCAGGATGACGCCTACCGACAGGCCCGGCATGGTCTGGGGCAAAATGGCCTGAGTAAAGGTCCGGAATCGCGAGGCATACAGATCCTGGGCCGCTTCAACCAGCGCCCAGTCCAGCCGTTCGACGCTGGCATACAACGGCAGGGTGACAAAGGGTAGAAACATGGACACCATCCCCAGGTAAACCGCAAAGGCATTGGGGTACAATGGCGCGCCGTCAGGAATAAAGCCGAACATCGCCGCCAGCCGGGCAAAAGGCAGCTCCGGTGACAGGATCAAGAACCAGGCGTAGGCCCGGATGACCATGTTGGTCCAAAAGGGGATAATGACCAGGGTCAACCACATGTAGCGGCTGCGCTCGGGACGCCCGGCAATGAAAAAACACAGGGGATAGGAGAGGATGACGGATACCAGCGTGGTGAAAAAGGCCACCACCACCGACCGCCAGAGAATCATCAGATAATCCGGCGTCCAGCCGAAGAGGGTGTATCCGGCCAACCGCTTGTAATTTTCCAGGGTGAACGTCCACTCCAGCTGACCATAGGCCCCCCGGGTGACGACACTCACGACCACCAGCACGAGACCGGGCAGCACGAGAAACAGCATCAGCCAGAACATCCCGGGGGTCAGGAGCAGTGCCCCGCGTTTGAGCAGCTGCTGCCGGGTGGTCAGTTCCCCGTACCAGGTAATCACCGAGTCAGCGCGCTTCATCTTCGAGTATCACCAATTCCTTGGGAGCCAGTTCCAGCCAGACCTCCCGGCCGGGATCAATGCGCCGATAGGAACTGGTGCGCACACGCAACGGGCCCGGTTCCAGCCACAGGTCGAAATTGGTCCCCCGGTAAACGATTTCAGTCACGCGCGCACGGATGCCGTTGCGCTCGGGTTCCTTGTCGCCGATCCCGACCCATTCGGGACGAATCGCCACGGTGCCCGCCTGCCAGGCGGGCTCTTTGTCCAGGGCCAGGAAGCCGAAAGCCGTCTGAACACCGCCCGGTGCCTTGGTGCAGGGAATCAGGTTGGCCGCCCCCAGAAATTTTGCCACGAAGCTGTCCGTGGGGTTGTCGTAAACCTCTTCCGGCGTGCCGCACTGGACCACGCGGCCTTGGCGCATCACGGCCAACCGGTCGCTGCAGACCAGGGCTTCGGATTGGTCGTGGGTGACCAAAATGAAGGTTCGCCCCAGCTTGCGCTGCAGCCGCCGCAGGTCTTCCTGCACCTGAGCGCGCAGGCGCGCATCCAGGGCGCTCATGGGCTCGTCCAGCAGCAGCACGTCAGGTTCGTTCACCAGGGCCCGGGCCAGGGCCACCCGCTGCTTCTGGCCACCGGAGAGCTGGTGGGGATGGCGCTGGGCCATGGCGCTCAAATCCAGCATCTCCAGCCGGCGGTTCACCCGTTTTTTGATTTCGGCATCCGGAAACTTGCGGGATCGCAGCCCGAAAGCGATATTTTCATAGATGGTCAGGTGGGGAAACAGGGCATAGCTCTGAAACACCGTGTTCACCTGCCGCTTGATCGCCGGCAGGCGGGTGATGTCCTCTCCGCCGATGAAAACCTGGCCCGAGTCGGCCAGTTCGAGCCCGGCAATGATTCGCAGCAGCGTGGTCTTGCCGCATCCCGACGGGCCCAGCAGCGTAAAGAACTCCCCCGGTGCGACATTCAGGGTGACGTCGTCCAGAGCGATTACATCGCCGAACTGTTTGTAGATATGTTTAACCGTGAGGCCTAAGTCAGTCGTGGGATTCAGGTTCTGGTTCATGGTTTCGGAGATCCGGATGCTTGATTCATCTGAACGTCAACCGCCAAAAATGGGATGAAACACTTTGACCAGGGCCCGGTCCGGCAACACGTCCGCTTTTTTGACCG
>JAGTUY010000278.1 GCA_018224455.1 Desulfosarcina sp. | reverse complement strand
TGTTGCAATGCACAAATCAGGCGGCAGCCCCAGCGTTGCGTCCCCATCTAATTATCATGGACGGACGCTGACGCTGCGATCCAAAGCAATCATTTGTTGAAACGGTCATCATCCCGCCGGCATTTTTCACGGCGATCCATCCAGCCGACCATCTCTATATATCAATAACCTTCGCATTTCCGGTGTCGCCGCTCGGTTTTGCGCTGGCATTCTCTTTCTGCTGGCGTTCGTTCATTGAGGCGGTGAGGCGGCAGTATGTTTTAACAGGGAGAAGCCGAGACCAGGAAGTATAGCAAAAAGGGCAGCATGCTATCTATACGTTTAACGCATCGGGCCGCAGCACGCAAGCCAAAAAAAATCCGGCGTTGCCCAGGTTCGATAGTTGGGACATTAATTTTGTTGCATTGCAATATTTTTCTTGACTTTATACCGAAAATGAAGATTATAGTGACACTAACGGGTAAGTTTAAAATTTTTGCGATGCACAAGAAAGCTCACTTTATCAAGAATGAGGAGGAATTACAGATGGAAACGTTGAACGTCACCCGACAGATGCTTGATTTTCAAAAACAAGCCGTCAACAATTTTCAGAACATGTGGGATTTTGCACAGACACAAACGTCCACGACCGTAGACCGGTTGATGGACCAGGCTGCGTGGATACCCCAGGAAAGCCGTCAAGCCTTTGAAAACTGGCGCACGCTCATGAAACAGGAACGTGAACGGTTCAGCGCGTATGTCGACCAGTGTTTTATCGTTTATGAAAAAATGCTGGATGCACCCCAGGCGGCGACACCCGCCAAAACAAAAAAAACCAACGACAACAAATAAGGAGGCTCCAAGTGGACCAGAAAAACGTCATTCCGCAAATGATCAAATTCAATCAAACGCTTTTTAACACGGCCTTTGAAGCCGCGGTGCAGTTCCAGGACCAGGTTGAGAAGATCGGCACCACCATGATGGAAAAGGCTGACTGGATGCCCGGCGAAAGCCGAAAAATCTACGGCAGCTGCGTCGACGCATACAAGACCAGCCGCAACAATTTCAAGTCTTACGTCGATGAAGGTTTCCAGCAGGGCGTAAAACTTTTCAAATAGCCGGCCAGCCGCTTTACTTCACATCGCCCACTGCCTGATGCGGCAACCCGCATCAGGCAGTGGGCGCCTCGACTTCCTTTGACGGTCTCCGTTTAAATTAAAAATCGTTGACACCCAAATTCGGGTTCGCTATGGGTGGATTTGTCTGATCCTAAATTTGATCAAATTTAGGATAATATATTTTGCGGAGGATTGAAATGGCACTGAGTTTCATCGAGGGCAATGAGGCGGTGGCGCTGGGGGCCCTGGCTGCAGGCTGCCGGTTTTTTGCCGGCTATCCTATCACACCGGCTACCACGGTCTATAACGCCATGCTCAAATACCTGCCCCCGGAAGGCGGCGTCTGCCTTCAGGGTGAGGATGAAATCGCGTCCATCGGCTACTGCCTGGGGGCATCCATGGCAGGGGTCAAGGTCCTCACCGCCACATCGGGACCGGGCATCAGCCTGTACAGCGAACAGATCTCCTTCGCCATCGGCAGCGAGATTCCCCTGGTCATTGTCAACGTCCAGCGGCTGGGGCCCTCTACCGGGTCCGCCACCAAAGGGGCGGACGGGGACATCCAGTTCATGCGCTGGGGCTCCAGTGCCGGCCTGCCGGTGATCGTATTGGCGCCGGTGGACGTGGCCGACTGCTACCGGCTTACCGTCCACGCCTTCAACCTGGCCGAGCAGTATCGCTGCCCGGTTTTTTTAGCCTCCAACAAAGAGATCGCCATGACGCGTGAAAGCGTCGACCTCGATGCCGTCGAACTGCCGGATATCATCACCCGCAAAACGGCAGACCGGGCTAAACCGTTTCTTCCCTTTGCCACCCCCAACGACCACACCGCCCCGGATTTTTTGCCGATCGGCGATCCAACCCTGGTGCGTCAAACCTCCTCAACGCACGGCGTCAACGGTTACATCACCGTGGATCCTGAGGAAATCCAGGCTTTTCAGATCCGGTTGGAGAAGAAGCTTAAAGCCCATGTCGATGAATTCACGCTTTTCGAGCGGGATCTGGACCCGCAGGCCAAGACCCTGTTGGTGGCCTACGGCGTCACCGCCCGTGCGGCGAGGGTGGCGGTGGCCGCGTCCAGAGCGGCCGGCAAGCCGGTTTCCCTGTTGATTCCCAAAACCCTGTGGCCGGTATCGGAAAGACTGATCATGGATACAGCGGCCGCTTACGACCGGGTCGTTGTGGTGGAGATGAACATGGGGCAATACGTGCGGGAGATTCAGCGGCTCCTGCCCGGCAAGCCGGTGGGTTTTTTAGGCCAGATGAACGGCAACCTGATTAAACCGGATCAGATCAGAGAGGTGATTTAAATGCGCAGTCTGATCAATACCAGCCGCCCCCCGGTCTTCTGCCCGGGATGCAGTCATGAACGCATCGTCCATACCCTGGACAAGGCCTTTGCGCGGATGGGCCTGAACGGCAACCAGGTGGTCATCGTCAGCGATATCGGATGTTCGGGGCTCTTCGACACCTTTTTCAATACGCACGCGTTTCACGGTCTTCACGGCCGGGCCCTGACCTATGCCATGGGGCTGAAGATGGCCCGTCCGGACCTGAAAGTGATCGTCACCATGGGTGACGGGGGATTGGGCATCGGCGGTGCCCACGTGCTCTCCACCTGCCGCCGCAATATCGACCTCACCCTGCTGATCTTAAACAATTTCAATTACGGCATGACCGGCGGGCAGTGTTCCTCGACCACTCCCCAGGAGGCCGTGGTGGGGTCCGGGTTTCTCAACCAGCTGGAAAAACCGGTAGACATCTGCCGGCTTGCCGCAGCGGCCGGAGCCGCCTTCGTGACCCGCACCTCCTCGTATGCGCCGGAGCTGGTGGATGAGATGGTCGCCGCCATCCGCTTTGACGGGTTTTCCGTCGTCGACATGTGGGGTATGTGTCCGGGTCGCTATACCAAGCGCAATAAAATCACCCCCAAGAGTATCGACGCCGACCTGGCCGCGCTGCCCCGCTTCAAGGGTCCGGTGCCTGAAAACCAGCGCAACGAATACGGCCGCGGCTACCGGGAAGTTGCCGCCGGGCTGTCCGCACCGGCCCGGCCCGTTAAAATAGAGGCGCACTTCCGGCCGCCGGCCGGCGGCCGCCAGGAGGTCCTCATTCTGGGCAGCGCCGGACAGCGCATCGTCACCGCCGGTGAGATCTTCTGCCTGGCCGGTATGACCGGCGGATGGCATGCCACCTTGAAAAACGATTACCCCATCACCGTGCTTCGCGGCCATTCCGTCAGCGAGATGGTGCTGTCCCCGCAGCCGGTGAACTATACGGGTATCGAGCGGCCCAATGTGGTGGTGGCCCTTGCCGACGAGGGAGTGGGGCGGCGCAAAAAAATGCTGGCCCGGCTGGGCGGCGACACCCTGATCATCAAGGCTGCCGGGGTCACGCTTCCCGAAACCGGCGCCACGATGCAGGCGGTGGATTTCAAGGCCCAGAAAATCAAAACCCAGGACTGGGCCCTGGCCGCTCTGGCCCTGCTGGCCAGTAAAGACCGGGTGATCTCAATGGACATGCTCAAGGCGGCGCTGGCCGTCCGGTTTAAAAATGCCGTTCTGGAAGCAGCCGTGGAGCTGGTTGATCGTGTCACCGATTAGCCGAAACAACATCAACGTAGAGAGATAAAGGAGACCCCATGGATTTTCAGCCGACCAAGGAACTGGAGATGCTGCGCAAAGCGGTGCGCGAGTTTGCCGTAAAGCGGATCGCCCCCAACGCGGACCAGTGGGACAAGGACCACTACTTTCCCTACGAGGAGGCCATCAAGCCCATGGGTCAGCTGGGTTTTTTCGGCACGGTGATCCCTGAGGAATACGAAGGCGAGGACATGGGCTGGCTGGCGGCGATGATCGTCACCGAGGAGATCGCCCGGGCGGCCAGTTCGCTGCGGGTGCAGGTGAACATGCAGGTGCTGGGCT
>JAGTUY010000277.1 GCA_018224455.1 Desulfosarcina sp. | reverse complement strand
TCTTCGGATATCCACTGGACTGCTTTTCTCAAGCTTTCGCCTTCGGGCTGTATGGTCATGGGAACCTTTCTTGAATGCATCACGGAATGCGTAGATGGTTGTGCTGGCTCGATCATCGATCACAAGGGCGGCTTTTTATCCGTGATGTTCGCCGCCTTTTCGAACTGCCGGGCAATTTTGAAAAGCATCGGTTCGTTAAAATGGCGGCCCATGATCTGCAGACCGATGGGCAGACCGTCGTCCGAGAAACCGCAGGGGACCGAAATCCCAGGGATGCCCGCCAGGTTGGCGGACAGGGTGAAAATATCCGACAGATACATGGTCAGCGGATCGTCAAGGGTTTTGCCGATGGGGTATGCCGGCGTAGGCGCCACCGGGGAGACAATCGCATCGCAGGATGCAAATGCCGATTGAAAATCGTTCTTGATCAGCGTGCGAATCTGGGAAGCCTTGCCGTAGTAGGCATCGTAGTAACCGGCGGACAGGGCATAGGTCCCTAAGATAATGCGACGCTGCACTTCCGCACCGAATCCTTGTGACCGAGTGCTGCGGTACATCTGAAGCAGATCGGCCTGCGACTTGTCGCGGAAACCGTATTTCACGCCATCGTAACGGGCCAGATTGGAACTGGCTTCACTGGGGGCAATCACGTAGTAGGCGGCCACCGCATGATCGGTGTGGGGCAGCGCGACATCGATGCATCTGGCGCCCAGCGATTCGATGGTTTTTACCGCCCGTTCCACCGCCGCACCGACTTGAGGATCCAGACCTTTGGCGGCGTTGTATGCGTTGGGGATACCCACCACCACATCCGAAAGCCCATCAGCGGCGATCGTCGCAAAAGTCGGCACCGGTTCGGGGACGGAGGTTGAGTCCTTGGGGTCGTGACCGGCAATGGCGTCCAGCATGATGGCACAGTCGGCCACCGTTTTGCCCAGCGGACCGATCTGGTCCAAAGAAGAGGCAAAGGCCACCAGCCCGAAACGGGATACCCGTCCGTAGGTCGGCTTGATCCCAACCACGCCGCAGTGGGAGGCGGGTTGGCGGATGGAGCCGCCGGTGTCCGAGCCCAGGGCACCCAGGCACATGTCCGCCGCCACAGCCGCGGCAGACCCGCCGCTGGAGCCTCCGGGGATACGATCCAGATTCCAGGGGTTGCGGGTGGTCTGAAAGCCGGAGTGCTCGGTGGTGGAACCCATGGCAAACTCGTCCATGTTCAGCTTGCCCACGATCACCGCGCCGACCTTTTTCAATCGCGCAATGACGGTGGCGTCGTATGGCGGAATGAAATTTTCAAGCATCTTTGACGCGCAGGTCGTGCGAAGGCCCTTGGTGCAGATCAGGTCCTTGATGCCCATTGGGATGCCGGTAAGGGGCGCCGTGTCACCCTTGGCCAGGCGATGGTCCGCCGCTTCGGCCTGGGCCATGGCTCCGTCGGCATCGACAGTCAGGTAGGCCCCGACTTTGCCGTCGACCGCCTCGATGCGGTCGAGGACGGCCCCGGTCAGCTCAACAGAAGCAATTTCCTTTTTTTTCAGCAGGGCGCTGGCCTGTTCAATGGTCAGTTCATGCAGTTTCATGGCATCCCTTCCTCGCGGAGTTGTGACCGGTGCAGCGACAGCCAAATCGCCAATGCAGCCTCAAAGTATCTTGGGTACCACAAAGGCGCCGCCTTCCTTCTCCGGGGCGTTGGCCAGAGCGGCCTGTGGGTCCAAATGGTCCTGCGCTTCGTCCTCCCGGAATGCATTGGTCAGGGTGATGGCATGGGAGGTGGCAGGGACCCCGGTGGTGTCCACCTGATTCAAGGTGTCCACATAATCGAGAATGGTGCCGATCTGACCGGCCAGCCGGTCGACATCCGCTTCAGCGATGTCCAGTCGCGCCAGGTGGGCGACGTGCAGCACTTCCGTTTGGGATATTTTCATTATTTCTACCTCGGCATCAATAAATGTTCAATACGGTTTGGGTTATCGTTCAACCAGGATGGGGTTTTTCTGATTTCGGGTCAACCGGTGCATATCCGCTGCCGCCTGTTCTCGGTCCGTGTAGCGGCCCACCCGAACGCGAAACCAGAGGCCTTTATCGGCAATGACAATTCTCGACAAGTAGGCAGGATAACCCTCCTTTTTCAGATTGGCAACGATTCGCTCGGCGGCTGCACCATCCTTAAGGGAGGCCACCTGAATGGTCAGTTTGCCCGCGGTTTCAACTGCCGCCGGAGAAGACGACGGCGCTTTCCCGAGCGTTGGTTTCTCCGGCACCTTGGATTTCTTGGCCATGGTGACGGTTGGCGACTTGTGGAGCGGTTTAACCGATTCGCCGGTTGCTGCGCGGGTTGAGGGTTCAGCCGCCGACACCACAGAGACGGGAATCTGAACAGCGGTGTCCAAACCATCTTTTTTCAGGGCTTCGTAAAACTCCAGGGGCGCTTTTTCATCTTCTCCCCGGATGGCCTTTTCTACCGCTTCCCGCTCCTTTTTCATCATGGCGTCACGCAGGGCGGCCAGCTCTTTTTGCAGCGCCTGGGTGTCGAAATGCACCGGGGCCGTTCCCCGGCCCACCAGCACGCCGAGAACGAACATCCATGCCGCAACAAAAAAGACCAGCAGGTATCGCCCCCAGGCGATCCGGCGTTTTGACGCAGTGGCCTTGCCCTCTGACATGTAATCATTCATCGGATCGCGTTTATTGTAATAGGGTCACTATGGTTGAAGTTTGCGGTGCACGATGAACCCGTGAATCCTACATGGCGTCCGGAGCCGACACGCCAAGCAGCGCCAGTCCGTTGCGGATCACCTTCTGAACGGCCGAGATCAGGTAGAGCCTGGCCCGAGTCAACTTCAGATCGTCTTCACACAACACCCGGTGCCGGTTGTAATAGGTGTGAAAAGCAGCGGCCAGGGTCATCAGGTAGTAGGTGATGCGGTGAGACTCCATTAAGGCCCCGGCAGTTTCGACGGTTTCCGGATAGCGGGCCAGGGCCTTGATCAGTGAAATGTCCTCCGGGGTTTCAAGGGCTGACAGATCCGATGGCACAAATCCGGTGACATCCAGCCTGTCGCTCTCAGCCTTGCGATAAATGCTGGAGATGCGCGCGTGGACATATTGGACGTAATACACGGGGTTGTCGTTGGTCTTTTGTTTGGCCAGTTCCAGGTCGAAGTCCAGGGGGCTCTCATGGTGGCGGGTCAGAAAGATAAAGCGGGCGGCATCCCGGCCCACCTCCTTGACCACCTCGGCCAGAGTGACGAACTCACCGGCCCGAGTGGACATGGCTACGGGCTGGCCGGCCCGCAGCAGGTTGACCAGTTGCACCAGCAGGACGTCGAACTGGTCGCGGTCGTATCCGGAGGCCTCCACGGCGGCTTTCATACGCGGGATGTAGCCGTGGTGGTCAGCCCCCCACACGTCGATTACTTTTTGAAACCCACGTT
>JAGTUY010000276.1 GCA_018224455.1 Desulfosarcina sp. | reverse complement strand
TACCCAGCTCGGTGTGGATGAAGGCACTGATTTTTTTTGCAAAGGCGCCGCATTGGGCCTCGGGCAAACCAATGCTTTTCACTTCGATGAAAGCTGCCGGCGCGCGGCTGCCGGCGAAGCTCATGGCTGTGCCGGGCTTAAGGGCGGTCATGACATAGGCTTCCGGTTTTCCGAGGAGTTCGGCGGCAAAGGCCGACGATTTTTTCGTCAGATCTTTAACGGCGGCCGCTTTCAGGGGTTTGCTGGTTTGAATGGAGAAGTAGGGCATGGTCTTTCCTCCTGTGTTTTTCTGATCAATGTACCATGAGAAAGGCGTAACGATCCATCTTCTGGTCGCAGGCGGTGCTTACTGAGATGAGGAACCCGAACCGGCGTACGGTACACGGTGAACATTCACCGGCGCTTGTCGGAGTGAAGCAGAGATCCCGCACATCGAGGCCGCGCGGAGGGTTCAATCCGCCGGCCATGACCATTTCAGATGCTTGAGCATGTTTCGCACGGCATACCCGTGCGTGGCCAGAAAGATCGTCAACTCCTCAAGATCGCACTCGTCGATCTCGATTCCGCTGGATTCGATCAATTCCGACAGGTCCGCGGCGGCATCGAGCACACGGTCCCAAGCGTCGGCTTCTTTTTTGGATATGGCCATGGGAAGGTTTATTGGCCCTTGGGTTTCGCTTTGGCTGCCGGGGCTTTCTTTTTTGGCTGCGCTGCCGGGGCCTCGTCCTTTTTGTCTTCGCTCGGCGTCCTCACAGTCGGAACAGCGGGTTGCAGGCCTTTGAGGATGCGGGTGACTTCGGGTCCGTTTTTGGCCAGAAAGACGGAAAGGGTATCGATGGCCTTGCCGTCCAGGTCGATCTCCAGCCCGGCATCCTTGATATAAGCGGCCAGATTTTCGGCCGCATTAAGCATCTTGTCGTAGGCTTCGGCCTCTTTCTTGACCAGGAACGCTCGGTCCAGTTCCACACCATTTCGAACCACCACATACTTGGTAATAACGGCCATGATCTACGCTCCTTATGGTTTGCCGATCTGGGGTTTACATCCTGCGTTGGAGATACCATCGCTGAAGGTCATAGATGACCTGGGTGAGCTTATTCTGCTCTTGCTTTTCCATTTCAGCGAATTCTATAGCGAAACGGTAAAATCCGCGGTCCTGGTCGTGTTCGACACGCTTGACCGCGGCCTTTTTTACGCCAACGGTGATGCCCGGCCGATCATGATCGCCCGGAAATACCAGGCTGACATCATAAATCTGCTGTTCCATTTTCAATACCGGCCCGCGCATGAACTTGAAATTGTGCCTGGTAAGAACCCCGTAACCGCCGCCAAGGCTGACATTGATCAGGTCCATCACGCCTTGGATTTTTTTCAATTGGAAATGCATCTGGGTCCCGGTCAGGGTGTTTACCCGGAAATTCCGGCGGCGCTGCAGCCGTTCCACGTGCCCGGGAAAGGGTATTTTCAGGCCTTCCTCGCAAAATTCGCCGCCCCGGGTGCCGAAGATGTACTCCAGCTGATCCGGTCCGTTGAAGTTGAACCGCAGGTGCCATAGGTCCTTGACGGCGGCGGCCCCTTCGAAATCGTCCGGGGGGTCGACAAGCAAGTAGCTGCCGTCTGCAGCCGACGTGACCCCGGTGATGCAGGTGAGCCGATCGAAACCGGCCCCGACCACATTCATGGAGATGATAATTTTTTTTGCAACCAGTTCGTTGAACAGTTCGGTGAGTTTTTCACCCTGGACTTTTCCCGCTTCCCCCATAATCAGAGACCCTCAATCTGAATGCCCGTGGGTTCCAGCTAAATCCTTGACCCTTGATTTTATGTTCGGTCATCTTCACCGATTCTTTAACATCAGACTCGGGGGAATGGGGCAATGGCTTTTTCCGGT
This sequence comes from Desulfosarcina sp., assembly GCA_018224455.1. Taxonomy (GTDB): domain Bacteria; phylum Desulfobacterota; class Desulfobacteria; order Desulfobacterales; family Desulfosarcinaceae; genus Desulfosarcina. The sequence goes on along the minus strand of JAGTUY010000276.1, from coordinate 14,906 downwards.
CGGTGTTAACAGGCCGCAGAACCTCATTCAAACTGCTGGCGAAAGGATTCAAATTCGGACCTGAGATCTGCCAATTCATCTTTCAGGGACTGAATGTCGGCATTCAGTCCCATCAGCCGATCGCTGTCAACGGATGGCACAACCGGTTCGGTCATTTCAGCGCTATCGATGTCGTCATCCGGTTTACCGCAAAGCAGGTGCATGTACCGGCACTCTTTGTGGCCGGGCAGTCGCTCCAAACGATAGACGTGGCCCCATTCGCATAACCGGTCCATTGTTTCCTGCAATGCGTCCAGGCTGTCAAAAGCATGCAGGCGGTCGGTGCGGCTGCGGATGACGCCCGGTGTCTGGGGGCCGCGGAGCAAAAGGACGCAGAGCACGGCGGCCTCGGACGCCACCATATTGTGCTGCCGGGAGAAGAGCTCCTCGTACTTGGGGACACGGCCGACCATGCTCCGGTTGACCAGTCCGATTTTTTCAAGGCCGTCCACGGCATTCTCAACGGTCTGCGCGTCCCAACTCACCACCGGATCCCGGTTGGACTTCTGGTTGCAGGCATTGGTCAGGGCATTTAAGGACAACGGATAATACTCCGGCGTGGCCATGGCTTTTTCCATGAGGCAACCCAGCACTCGGGCCTCCTGGTCATTAATCGATATACCCATCGATGTTCCTCTTCGTGTTGGGTTTCATTTTTCCTTCAGAGAGGCTTTTAGAGCCACCGGGTCGCCATCGATGGCAACGTTCTGAGCACGGGCCACGGCCATGGCCTCTTCCACGGCCTCGCAGGAAAGCTGCCGACTCCATTCCAGTTCCAGAATCTGGCCGTTTTTGATTCCGACCAGGGCCGTGATGGCATTAATGCCCACGTTGATCAACAGTACCACGCCCGTATTGCCGGACAGCCGAGCGGCCGTTTCCGCTGCCGCTGCGGTGTGGGGAGATTTGACGAATACGATGGACAAATCGGTTGACCGGATCCGATCCGGATCGGTGGTGGCCTGAATCGGGACGATGCGTCGGGCACCCGCCTTCTCGATTGATAGACCGTTTGCGTTGACTGCATCCACATGCTCCCGGCGGATATCCAGCAGGGTTACCGTTTTGCCGGCTTCGGCCAGCAGGGCGCCAAAAAGGCTGCCCATGGCGCCGGCGCCGATCACTGTGATGTTCATCGCTCTCCTTTGTTCATTCCTTTTCCCCGGTTGAGCCAGCAGGCCACCTGATGGTTTCCGCCCGCCTCAACTAGCGGCGGACGATGGTCCGGGCACGGATCGAATGCGTGGGGACAGCGGGGATGATATGGGCACCCGGGGGGCAATGCGGCCGGATCCGGCGGCTCGCCCTCCACGGTCACCAGCGGCAGGGCCACCCGCGGGTCGGGTCGGGGCACGGCGGCCACCAATGCCCGGGTGTAGGGATGCCTGCAGGCGCCGTGAAACCCCTCGGCACCGGCGGTCTCCACCAATTGGCCGGCGTACATGACGGTGATCCGATCGCAAAAATGTTCCACGATGCTGATATCGTGGGAGATGAAGAGATAGGCAAGCTCGAACTGCTGTTGAAGATCTTTCATCAGATTGAGAATCTGGGCCTGGATAGAGACGTCCAGGGCGCTGACCGGTTCGTCGGCAACCACCAGTTCAGGTCGCACGCACAGGGCCCGGGCAATGCCGATGCGCTGGCGCTGACCGCCGGAAAACTCGTGGGGGTAGCGGTCAAGGTCGCTGATCCGCAAACCGACGGTTGAAAGAAGATCAGCGGCAAGTGCGCGCTGTTCGCGTTTAGAAAACGTGCTTCCGTTGAGCAGCGGTTCGGTGACACTGGCAGCCACGGTCATGCGTGGATCCAGGCTGGCGTAGGGGTCCTGAAAGATGATCTGCATCCGCTTCCTCAGTGGCCGCATGGCGCGTCGATCCAGGGCACCGATCTCCCGGCCGCCGAACCGAATGGATCCGTCGGTGGGTGTCAGCAGCCTCACCACCAGCCTGGCCAGGGTACTCTTGCCGCATCCCGATTCGCCCACGAGCCCCAGGCTCTCCCCCCGACGGATGTAAAAGCTGAGACCGTTGACCGCCTTGACCCATCCCGTGGGGCGTGAAAAAAAGCCGCGGTGCAAGGGAAAGTGCTTGGCGAGATCGGTAACCTCAAGCAGGGGTGATGGATTCATCCGGTGGTCTCCTGCTTAGAATCCTCGTACAGCCAGCAGCTGACCTGCCGTTCCGGCCGGACCGTTTCCATCGCGGGTGCCTCGTGGCGACATCGGTCGAACGAGGACGGACAGCGTCCGGCAAAGGGGCAGCCGCGGATGGGATCCGTGGCTGCCGGTACTGTGCCGAGAATTTCATGCAGCCGCCCACGGCCTGCTCCCAGCAGCGGCATGGATCTAAGCAGCCCCTGGGTGTATGGGTGCAGGGGGCCGGCAAATAGGGGGCCGACATCGGCGGTCTCCACCACTCGACCCGCATACATCACCGCCACCCGGCCTGCGGTCTGGGCCACCACCCCTAAATCGTGGGTAATCAGCAGCATGGCGGTGTCCAGTTCGGCTTTCAGCTCCCCCATCAGTGCCAGCACCTGGCGCTGCAGCGTCATGTCCAGGGCCGTTGTGGGTTCGTCGGCAACCAGTAAGCGCGGCCGGCAGATCATGGCCATGGCAATCATCACCCGCTGGCGCATGCCGCCGGACAGCTCGTGGGGGTAGCTGCCCAGCCGTTTTTGCGCCGATGGGATACGCACCCGATCCAGCCACCGAGCCGCTTGCTTCAGCGCATCGGTGCGAGATATTCCCAGATGCGCCACCAGGGGTTCGGCGACCTGCCGGCCGATGGTCAGCACCGGGTTCAAGGCGGTCATGGGTTCCTGAAAAATCATGCCGATTTCACGGCCCCGAATACGGCGCAGGGTCTCAGGATCGGCTTGCAGCAGGTCCCTGCCTAAAAAGCGGACCTCTCCAGCCACGACTCGGCCCGGTGGTGATGGCACCAGACCCACCACGGCCAGGGAGGTGACGCTTTTTCCGCAGCCTGATTCGCCCACCAGGCCCAAGGTTTCACCGGGGGCGATGGACAGATCCACCGCATCGACGGCTCGGCCGATCCCTTCGGGGGTAAAGAAGTAGACCGACAAGCCCCGGATGTCCAGCAGCGCATCGCTCAACGGGGGTCTCCGGGATATAGGTAGTGCAGGGCCGTGAGGGCATAGATGCGGGCCGTGTCCACCAGCTGGTCCAGATCAACCCATTCGTTCACCTGGTGGGGTACTTGGCGATCCCCGGCACCCATGGTGACGATGGGCATATCCTTCAGTGCCCAGAGAAAGGTGCCATCGGTGGCGCCCGGCACGCCGGCGAAATCAGGCTCCCTGCCGCTGACCTGCCGGCTGGCCCAAACGGCGGACGCGACCACCGGATCACCCCGGTCGGTATGGGTGCAGGGCCGGTCGGACAGAAACCGTACTATTACGTCCAGTTCCCAGGGCCGCCGGATGCCCAGCCGCCTGTCGGTTTGCCGGTAGCTCGCGTTGACGTCCCTGATGGTCTGCTGCGCCAGTGCAGACAGGGAATTCCGGATGGCATCGTGGTCTTGACCGGGAATGGTGCGCACATCCACCAGGATTTCCGCCTCGCCAGGCACGACGTTGAGCTGGGGCGGCCCCTGGGAGGGCGCCTGAACCACCGTCGGGGTGAAACTGGGCCATCCCAGCAGGGGGTCCTTCCCGACGGTCTGGATTGCTTCGGCTTCCAGGCCGGCCAATCCGTCGATGATGCGGGCCATGGCCGGTGCCGGGTTGAGACCGGACAGGGGCATGGCCCCATGACTCATGCGTCCATGGACGGCAAAACGGGCCCGCACCGCACCTTTCTGGGCGATGCAGACCAGTCCGTCCTGGGGTTCGCAGACGACCGCGGCCGTCACCGCATCGGCATGGCCGCGGGCGATGAAATGCTGCACGCCGGTCATCATGCCCTCTTCGTCGCACAATACACCACCCACGATTGACCCGGCCAAGGTGACCCCCGACGTTTTCAGGGCCGCCATGGCCACCAGCATGGCGGCCAGGTTTCCCTTGGTGTCATTGGTGCCACGGCCGAACATGCGGCCCTTTTCGATCTGGGCACCAAAGGGATCGTATCGCCACCGGCTCAGGTTGCCGGGCGTGACCACATCCGTGTGCCCCTCGAACATCAGCGTTCGGGGGCCGGGACCGGCAGTCCATCGGATGATCACATTGGGTCGGTCCGGGGCCACGTTTTCCACAGCTACATCGAAGCCCCTTTCACGGGCCCATTGCGCTGCCAGTTCCGCCGTTTCGGCTTCACCCGTGCCTGCCTGCGGGTCCCACACCGAGTTGCATCGCACCAAACGGGCAGTGAGGTCGATCACCGCGTGGGGATCAATTTGTCGGAGCACCTTTTCAATGACTGTTTCGGGTATCATGGTTTGCGCTAACCCGGATAAACCGGAAATAACAAATGACAAACACCAAATTTCAAATAAACACCAAATTTCAATGTCCAAATGAGATCAACTACCAACTGTTGTTTGCTATCATCGACGATTTACTATCATCTGAGCCGCGGATCCAATATGTCCCTCAGCCCATCTCCCAGCAGGTTGAAGCCGAGCACCGTCCAGGCGATGGCCATGCCCGGGAACACGGCCATCCACGGGGTAAGCGCCATGAAGGTCTGGGCCTCGTTGAGCATCCGTCCCCAGGAGGGGTGCGGGGGTTGCGCACCCAGCCCCAGATAGCTCAGACTGGCTTCGGCCAGGATGGCGACGGCGAACTGGATGGTGGCCTGGATGATCAGCGGCGAGAGAATGTTGGGCAGTACGTGGCGCCGGATGATGGTCACCTCCGCCTGCCCGGCCGCCCGGGCCGCGGCAATGTAGTCCAGTCCTTTCACCGTCAGGGCCGATGCCCGGGTGAGCCGGGCAAATACCGGAATATAGAAGATGCCGATGGCCAGCATGGCGTTGACCGCCGACGGCCCCAAGACCGCGGTGATCAGAATGGCCGACAGCACCGCCGGGAAGCCGAAGAGCAGGTCTGAAAAGCGCATGATGGCTTCATCGGTCAGCCGGCCGCCCCACACGCTGATCAGCCCCAGGATGACTCCCGCCCCCATGCCGATGGCCACAGTGATCAGCCCGACGATGATGGAATTCAACGCGCCGACCATCACGCGGGAGAGCAGGTCCCGGCCATACTGGTCCGTGCCTAAAGGGTGGACCATGGAGGGCGCTTCCATGCGGTGGTGCGCGTCCATGGTGTTGGGGCCGTATGGCGTCCAGAAGAGGCTGACCAGGGCCATGGCCAGCACCACGGTGGACAGGACAACCCCTATCGAAAAGTTCAGGTTTTTAAAATAGCGCCTCATGTCATCTATTCAGTGTCCGCTATTGGCCGTCCAGCCGAATCCGCGGGTCAACGGCTGCGTAGGAGAGGTCCACGAGAAAGTTGACGACCACAACGGCCGCCGCCATGAAGAGTACCACCTCCCGCACCACGGGCAGATCCCGCTGGCCGATGGCCTGGAACACCAGTCGCCCCAGTCCAGGCAGGGAGAATACATTTTCGATGATGATGGCCCCAGCCAGCAGCTGGCCCATCTGCAGGCCCAAGATGGTCAGCACCGGGATAAGCGCATTTTTCAGGGCGTGGCCGTAAACCACGGTGCGTTCCCTCAGCCCCTTGGCCCGGGCCGTGCGCACATAGTCTTCACGCAGCACTTCCAGCATCGACGATCGGGTCAGCCGGGTAAGAATGGCCGTCCGAATCAGCCCCAGGGCCAGGGCCGGCAGGAACAAGGCCTTCAAGGAGCCCCAGACGTCTTCATCCCAGCCGGGAAATCCGCCGGCACTGAAAATTCCCCAGTGAACGGAAAAAAGCAGCATCAGCAGGATGCCCAGCCAGAATTCGGGCACCGCCAGCCCCAGCTGGGTACCGGCCATCACGGCAGCATCGGCGGGGCGGTTCTGATGGCGCGCGGCAAAAATCCCCAGGGGCAGGGCCAGGACCACGGCAAGGGCCATGGCCATGATCGCCAGGGGGCCGGTGACCGCCAGGCGGGATCCGATAAGCTCGAACACTGCCATGTCATAGGTAATGGAATGGCCGCCGGTGCCTTGCAGCAGGCTGCCGATCCAGCTGTTATACTGGGCCCAGAACGGCTGATCCAGTCCCAGCCGCGCACGAAGGGCCGCCAGGGTTTCCGGCGAGGCATTGATTCCCAGGATGATCTGGGCCGGGTCGCCCGGCAGCACGAAAAGCACCGAAAAGACGGTGAGGGAGACCAGAAAAAGCACGGCCGCCAGGCTGACCATTTTTTTAATCAGATAGCGGGTCATGGGTGCCTGAGCGCCATAGTTACTGCTTCCACCACACCGCGGTGCAGTCCAGGGCGATGGTCGGGTAGTTTTCCCACCATCCCATGACATTGGCCTTCATGACCGCCAGGCTGGGGGCGGAAAAAAGAAATCCATTGACCGCATCGTCGGCGATGATCTCCTGGCAGCGGCCGAACCACTTCGCCTTGCCGGCTTCGTCAGGGGCCTTGAGGGCATTGGCATAGGCATCGCGGAACGCCTGGGAGTCGTACTGGAAGTAGTAGTCCGGCTTGGCGTAGATGCCGATGTCCCATGCCTCCACGTGACCGATCATGGTCAACTGGTATTCTTTCTTCTTGAAGATCCGATCGATCCACTGACCCCACTCCACGATTTCGATGGTCAGGTCGATGCCCACCCTGGACAGCATATCGGCGATCACCTCACCGGCCCGTCTGGAGTAGGAGTAGATGGCCGGCAGCTTGATGGTGGCCGAGAAGCCGTTCGGGTAGCCGGCCTCCTTCAGCAGGGCCCTGGCCGTTTCAGGATCGTACGGATATCGCCCGGTAAGATCCTTGTAGTAGGGGGTCGAGGGCGACCAGTGGGAGCCGATGGGGGTGCCGTAGCCGAACATGACCAGATCCACCACCGCCTGCCGATCGATGGCGTGGGCCATGGCCCGGCGGACCATCCGATTGTCGAAGGGGGCGGCCAGGTTGTTGGTGGACATGATCACCTCGCCGGTGGTGGTGCCGGCATAGACCTTGAAGCGCAGGTCTTTTTCCAGCATCATCGCCGACTCGGGCGCGGCGATGGAGCCGATCACGTCGATGTCGCCGGCTTTGAGCGCGGCGACCTGGGCGGCCGGATCGCTGATGAAACGGAAGACCACCCGGTCCAGGTAAGGCAAAAAGGGATTCCAGTAGCCGTCGAAGCGGACCATTTCCACCCGGTCCCCACGCTCCCATTTGACGAATTTGAAGGGGCCCGTGCCGATGGGGTTGGACTTGGCATCCGCATCGCTCTTCATGGGCCGCATCACCGCATCGCCTTCGGCCATGTGGGCAATGAACAAGGCATCCACGGCGTCTAGCCGGATAACCAGGGTGTGGCTGTCAGGTGCATCGACGGTCGCGATGCCGTTGAAATATTCGGGGTGGGGATTGCCATTTTCCGGCAGGGCGGCCTGTTCCAGGTTCCATTTGGCCACCGCCGCATCGAAGGGCTCCCCGTTGTGAAACGTCACCCCTTTTCTCAGGTTGAAGGTGTAGACCAGGCCGTCGGCCGAGATGTTCCAGCCGTTGGCCAGGCCGGGGAGAAATCCGCCTCCGCTGTCCACTTTGACCAGTCCTTCGTAGATGTTGGCGTAAACGACCCGGTCGATGGCCGCTGCGGTATGGGTCGTGGGATCCAGTCCCGGCGGTTCGGCCGGTTGGCAGACCGTCAACGTACCGCCCTTGATCGGTGCCTGTGCAAAAGCGGAGCTGACGACAACCAGGGAGAGGATCAGGACAAGGGCGCACAGGGCATATTTCATCTTTTCTCCTTTCGGTGATAATTGGGTGGAGAACTGCTTTTTCAATTACACATGCTCAAGATCCCGATAGGCCGTCAAGCCATAAGCGCTTTGTGCGTCGAGAATCCCCCGGATAACCGCCCGTGCCAGGCAGTCGGCGGCGGCATGACCTATTTCGTTGATGACCTGGGCGGCCGGCGCAGAAAAAAACCCGGGTTTTCCCGGCAACCGCTGTTTGCCTGTGGCCAGGCAATAGACAATATCCCCGTCAAACATGGTATGGGCGGGCCGGATGGCCCGGGCCATGCCGTCATGGGCCATCATGGCGATCTTTTTTGCCTGGGGTTTGGTGAGGATCGCGTCGGTGGCAACAACGGCCAGGGTAGTGTTCTCTCCCGGCGCACCGACGGGTGCCGCTGGCAGCACCACCTGCGGGCGGATAAGCCCGGCAAACTCTCTCCCGGTTTCAAGACGGGCCTCCCAGAACGTTCCCGTTTCCGGATCAACCGTCGACCCGAAAGAGTTGACCGCCACCAGGGCGGCTACCGTGATGCCCGTGTCCAGAACCAGGCTGGCACTGCCGATCCCCCCTTTGATGCCGCCGGACATGGCGCCCGTACCGGCACCCACGCAACCGGTATTCACAGGTCCCGGGCCGGCTGACCGGCATGCCCGTTCGCCCCAACCGCTGTCCACCGGTGGTCTGAAGTCAGGGCCGCGACCCAGATCGAAAAGCACGGCCGCCGGAACGATAGGGGCCACGTGGGCATCATCCAGCGGGAGGCCGATCGACCTGAATTCCAGATACCGCACCACACCGTCCGCTGCGGCCAAACCGTAAACCGATCCGCCCGAGAGACAGATCGCATGGACTTTCTCGACGAGGTTTTCAGGGGCCAACAGGTCGGTTTCGCGGGTACCCGGAGCCGCTCCCCGAACATCGACGCCACCCACCGCTCCGTCAGTGCAAATCACCACCGTCGTTCCGGAGGCCGCCGCGATGTCGGTATAATGCCCCACCAAAAGTCCGGGAACATCGGTCAATCCGTTGGTTTTTCCTGGTTGGCGCATGGTTTTTTGGTTGATCGGCGTGGTGTGAAGAACGGTCTCCGGCCGGATGCCGCGATTGCCGCCCATACCCCGGTGTATAGCATTTACGGGAGAATATGGCTACTGCGGATCGAGGAATCCGGACTCGAAAAGATCATCGGCCTGGGTGTCGATGATGCGGGAAAGGGCCAGGTAGCGTTCCATGAGGGTGCTGGCATAAGGGGTGAGGATGGAGCCGCCGCCGGCGCTGCCTCCCTGACTTTTTACCAGCAGGGGCTTGCCCAGGGCCTCTTCGGTCACTTTGATCTTGCCCCAGACCGCCCGATAGCTCATTTTGAGGTCCTTGGCCGCCGCGTTGAGGGACCCGCATTTTTCAATGGCGCTTAAAATCCGCATGCGGCCCAGGCCGAAAATGATCCGCCCCTGGCGATCTTCCAGCCAAACCTTCGATTTGACGCTGACTTTTTTGGTTTTGGCGGCCATCTCACCTCCTGTCATCTGGGCACGGGTGCCGATAACACAAAAAGGATAGCAGGCAAAAGAAGCGTCAGCAAGGGGAAAAATGAGCAGTTGCCGGCACAGCTGAGTGACCCTCGGGTGGTCGAAAAAGTGAGGCTTTTATTTGGGACCGACGTTGTAGAAACGATATACGCGGTTATATGTCGAAGACGATTCCCTGGGCCAGGGGCAGGCTGCGGCCATAGTTGATGGTATTGGTCTGCCGGCGCATATACCCCTTCCAGGCATCGGATCCGGACTCCCGGCCGCCGCCGGTCTCTTTCTCGCCGCCGAAGGCACCGCCGATTTCTGCGCCGGAGGTGCCGATATTGACGTTGGCAATACCACAGTCTGACCCGCTTGCGGAGAGGAACGCCTCGGCCTCGCGCAAATCGTTGGTGAAGATGGCCGACGAGAGCCCTTGGGGAACATCGTTCTGGATGGCGATGGCACGAGAGGCATCGCCGGTGTATCGGATTAGATAGAGTATGGGTGCAAAGGTCTCGTCCTGTACGATGGCATAGTCGTTTTCCACCACGCACAACGTGGGCTGAACATAGCAGCCCGATGCATACGCTGGGCCTTCGAGCACCTGGCCGCCAAAAATAATCTTTCCTCCCTGGGCTGCCACCTGTTTCAGTGCATGGCGGTAGTCGGCCACGGCTGCGGTGTCGATGAGCGGTCCCATATGGTTGACCGAATTCAGGGGCGTGCCGACACGCAGGCTTTCGTAGGCCTTTGTCAGGGATGTGACCACCGGGTCGAAAATGGATTCGTGGATGATGGCCCGCCGGGTGGAGGTGCACCGCTGGCCGGCGGTGCCGACGGCGCCGAAGACGATGGCCGTGACCGCCATGGCCAGATCGGCTGCAGGGGTGACGATGATGGCGTTGTTTCCTCCCAGTTCCAGAATTGCCCGCCCGAAGCGGCTGGCCACGACTTGGGCGGCATGGCGGCCGACCCGGGTGGAGCCGGTGATCGACACCAGCGGCACCCGCTTATCCTCCAGTAGGCGCTGGCCCACGGTGCGTCCGCTGCCCACCACCACTGAGAAGAGCCCTTCAGGGATCACATCGGCATCGTCTCGCAGCACGTCGGCAAGAACATGTTGCACGGCGATGGCCGACAGCGGCGCCTTGGATGACGGCTTCCAGAGGCTGGCATTGCCGCATGCCGCCGAAAGCATGGCATTCCATGACCAGACGGCCACCGGGAAATTGAAGGCACTGATGATGCCCACCACGCCCAGGGAGTGGTATTGGTCGTACATGCGGTGTTCCGGCCGCTCCGAGTGCATGGTATACCCGTAGAGCTGCCGGGACTGGCCTACGGCGAAGTCGCAAATGTCGATCATCTCCTGGACTTCGCCCAAGCCTTCCTGGAGAGACTTGCCCATCTCGTAGGATACCAGGGTCCCCAGCGGCTCTTTGTAAGCCCTGAGCTGATGGCCGATCCGGCGGACGACCTCTCCGCGTCTGGGTGCCGGCACCTGTCGCCACCTTAAAAAAGCCTGGTGGGCCGTGTGGGCGACCTGATCATAGTCGGCCTCCGTGGCGGTGAAGACGCTGGCGATAACCCTGCCGTCCACCGGGGAGACCACCTCTATCTTCGGCCCATCACCACCACCTGGCCAGTTCAGTCCTGTGGACACGCCGCGGTTCTTTTTTTCAATGCCCAGCGTCTTTAAAAACTGCATGCTTTTATCTTCTCTTGCAAGTCTGGTTCTTTCAATCCAAGGCTACGTTCAAAAGGCCAAGATGGGCTACTCGGTGTCCATGAACGGGTAACGGTAGTCGGTGGCCGGCAGGAAATTCTCCTTGATGGTTCGCGGGCTGACCCAGCGATAGAGATTGAGAATGCTGCCCGCCTTGTCGTTGGTGCCCGACATTCGCCCGCCGCCGAAGGGTTGGCATCCCACCACGGCACCGGTGGGTTTGTCATTGATGTAGAAATTGCCAGCCGCATTGACCAGCCGGCGCCTGGCCGTTGCCACCGCGTCACGATCCCGGGCGAAAATGGCGCCGGTGAGCGCGTAGGGCGAGGTGCGGTCGCACAGGTCCAGGGTTGCTTCGAAGTCCTCGTCGGCATAGACATAGACCGTCAGCACAGGCCCGAAGATCTCTTCTTGCATGGTTTTAAAATGGGGGTCGGTCGTCAGAATCACCGTGGGGTCGATGAAATAGCCGACGCTGCAGTCATAGTCGCCGCCGGTGATTATTTCTGCCGCTTCGTGACCCCTGGCATACTCGATATAAGCGGTAATCGCGTCAAATGCGGCCCGGTCGATAACCGCATTGACAAACGTGGAAAAGTCCTCCGGCGTTCCCACCTTGACGGTGCCCATGGCGGCGGTCAGTTTCCCCTTCAGGTGCCTCCAGAGTGATTTGGGGAGATAGGCCCGGGAGACGGCCGAGCATTTCTGCCCCTGGTATTCGAAGGCGCCCCGGATCAGGGCGGTGACCACGGCATCAGGGTCGGCACTGGGATGAGCGAAGACAAAATCTTTCCCACCGGTTTCGCCCACGATGCGCGGGTAGGTGCGGTAGCGGCTCAAGTTGTCGGCAACGGTTTTCCACATGCCCTGGAAGACCGATGTGGATCCGGTGAAGTGAATGCCGGCCAAGGCCGGGCTGGCCAGAACGGGATTGCCCACCTGGGCGCCCGACCCCGGGATAAAATTGATCACCCCCGGCGGCAAACCGGCTTCCATGAAGATCTGCATGAGCATCCAGGCGGAATATACGGCCGAGGATGCCGGCTTCCACAACACGGTGTTGCCCAGCATGGCCGGGGCCGACGGCAGATTTCCGCCGATGGCGGTGAAGTTGAAGGGCGTGACGGCAAAAACGAAGCCCTCCAGGGGGCGGTACTCCAGGTGATTCCATTCGGCCGGACCGGATTGGGGCTGCTGCCGGTAAATCTGGGTGGCGTAGAAGGCGTTGAAGCGAAGAAAGTCGATGATTTCACCTGCCGAATCGATTTCAGCCTGGTAAACGTTTTTGCCCTGACCGAGCATGGTGGCGGCGTTGAGGGTCATGCGCCGGGGGCCGGCGATGAGATCGGCCGCCCGGGAGAAAATGGCCAGCCGGTCGTCCCAGTCCATTGCCGCCCATTTTCCGGCGGCCGATGTGGCTGCCTCGATAGCCATTGACACTTCCTTCTCGCCGGCCTGATGAAAAATGGCCAGCTGGTGGCCATGGTCGTGGGGGATGATGCATCTCCCGAGATTCCCGGTTTTGAGGGGCCTTCCACCGATGATCAGGGGAATTTCTAATTGCGTATTCCTGAGCCGCTGCAACTCATTTTCAATGCAGCCGCGCTCATGGCTGCCGGGTCGGTATTCAAGAATTGGTTCATTGGCAGGCGGGGCCATGGAGAATATCGCATTGGGCATGCTTAACCTTCCCTTCTAACAAAATTTTGGCTTTATGGGGTAAGGTAACTCAGAAGACCGCACATGCAAGGACGGGACAATGCGCTCCGCAAAAAAATCAGGCAAAGCCGCCTTTCAGCAACCTTCCCTGATCATATTCTCCTTTTCAACAACGGTGCCCGTAACCTTCACTTTTTTGCCGACCATTTCGCTTGCCATATCACTGCCTTCGAGAACGTAGCTGCCGTCAGCAGCGTCGAGCACGATCACTTCGCCCTTTTCCGCAATGGTGCCGGTGATGCTGTCATCCGCCAAGGCAAGGCCGGCAGTGGCCACCACCATGAGCATGGCGGCGACAATGCCAGTGGCTATCTTTTTCTTGAATGTTTTCATATTGTTTTTATAACTTTTTGATATGCCGTCCGGTTCCAGCCTGTTTCATATTTTGCGCCCGAAATCCCAAAATTGCCCAGCCACAGGGCGCCTGTGGCCGACTGATCCGACACGGGCGTGAAGAATCAATGATTCACCTGGAAAAAAGACATTCGATCCATTCATGCTAGCGGATCGTGATTAATGGAGCATTAAAAAATGCCGATAGCGGAATCATGAACCAACTGAATACAGAAATGATGGAAAACGGAGGGGCGACCCGGCGTCAAGTGATTCGTCTGGGCGCCATGGCCCTGGCCGGCTGGGTGCTTGCGCCGGTCCAGATTGCTTCCGCAGCCCTGCAGGATGACCTTGAGTTGGTCTCGGCCATCCCCCATATGGCGGAACGGGAAGGCCCTATGCTGGTATTTCGGGACTTTGCACCTGATCCCGACCTCGAGGTGGAGCAGCACCTCCGGCTTCAGCTGGGCCGGCGGAAGGATATGTTGGATCTGGTCCGGAAAAAAATCGGGTTCGAAAAAAAGGTCAGACTGTCGGTGGAGCACATTCAGGTTCGCCTGATGTTCGTTCCTCAGTTGCAGGAAGATCATGCAAACGCTTACCATCGCTATTGCCGGGATATTACCGCGTATCTCTTCGAGATGAACCAGATGGACAACTGCTACGCGGCCATCACCAGCCCGAATAAGAGCTATCCGCCGCTATCTCCGGACGGGATATCGGCCTTCTTGGTGCATCGCCTGGCCAAGGACTACCGGGCCGTCTGCCGATTTACCGCAGAATCTGGTCTGAGCGTGAAGTACAAAGCCTCCGGTGCTATATTCTCCAACCATCTGGGTGCGGTAGACCTGGAGATCCAATCGATCGCCCCTGGGCAATTCGGATTGTCGCGCAGAGCCTTCACGATTTGGCAAAACAATGCCGATAATCTGTATACCCTCATGTCGATACCGGTGGAAGAAACCCTGCATTATCAACTGGGAAAGGCGACGGACCGTGAGATTGCGGCATCCATGAAAAATCATCCGCCGGAGAACCTGTCCGCCGCGCAGCGCCTGGCAGAAGGGTGGATGGCAGTGGAAGAGTCGGTGGTGGGGGGATTGGTGAACCCTCTGCTGGAGGGCTATTGCAGCCTGCACCATATGGCAGTACCGGCTTGCATCCCCGTTGATTCGGGGGAACCATTGCCACCCCTCCATCAATACCGATACCGGGACCGGGGTATTCAGATGGTAGAGAAGCTCGGATTCCAGGAGGCCTTAGCACTGTATATGGAAAGCCCCTCCAGGTTCAAAGATCAGCTGTTCCAGCAGCAGGATGCATGATTCGCGAGGAACCCTGCAGGGACGGTCGTACAATTCCTCGATCGACGGTTAGAACCATTCCGCGCCATGATCACCGTCGGCCATATACACCCGGTTTTTTCTGATTCTTGTGGCCTTTACCCTCGAGCGGGTGAGCTATATCCTCGGGCTTAGACAGTCGAGCATTGTCTTTGCGGTTTTGTTGGGCGGTTATGCATTAACGGGTCGAACAGCCTTGCCTTCAGGTAGATGGTCCTATCTCCGGAGCATCAAATATGCCGAGCGCCCAGATAGACATCGACGGGTTGCGCCCTGGCGAATGCGATCTGCTCTCTGAACCGATCCAACGCACTTTTTTCCCTCTTGGTTTTTCGAGGGGCAGTTGTCATCATGGAAAGAATGGCGCCGGCTGCCAAGAGGATGCTGCAAAGAAGGTAGGC
>JAGTUY010000275.1 GCA_018224455.1 Desulfosarcina sp. | reverse complement strand
GTGCCGGCAGCATCATGCCCCGGTTGATCGAGGCGATCCGGAGGCGAATGCCCGCCATCTGACAACGGATGTTTTCACAGGTTCAAGGTTCAAAGGTTCCTAAATTCATTGCAAATACCAACCGTTGAGCCATCAAACCTGGACTTTTTTTGCGACTTTGGGTAAAAAAATCAAGGCACAGTGAGTTGAATCATAGGCAACCTTTCCAAATTAATAAGATTGAAGGAGCCTCTGTGACTCATCTCATCCATCAGGCTTCAGTAAAAAAGCAACCTTTGACCCCTTGAACCTCTGAACCCATAACCCTGAACCCTGAACCCCGAACCCTTAAACACGCCATGACACATGAGACCCGTTGGGTAAAAAAAGTCAGCCTGCCCCCGCCCTCTTTAGGGGACAACACCGCCGATGCCGACCGCCTGGCGGCGGCATTGAAAAAGTCACTGGGGACCCGGACCATCCACATGGACCTGGACCTGCTGAGGCGGCTGCCCGCCCTGCTGCGGGAATGGAATTATCGGGCCACCGCCGTACTGTTCAAAGACGGCGGCGGCAACGGTATCCTGGCCCACCTGGCCGCACCGGACAGCGCCGACACCCTTTGCGGCCTGGCCGTTGATCTGGGCACCACCCGCGTGGTGCTGCGCATCATCGATCTTTTCACAGGCACGCACATGGGCGAATCGGTATTCGACAACCCCCAGGTCGCCGTCGGTCCCGATGTGCTGGCCCGAATCCATCACGTGGAAAAACCCGACGGCCTGCATCAGCTCAACCGCCTCATCGTCGACGGCATCAACGATGCACTGCGGACCCTGTGCGACCGATGCGGCATATCCCGCGCAAATATCCACCTGACGGCAGTTGCTGGCAACACGGCCATGACCCACCTGCTGATGGGCCTCAATCCCCGGTGGATGATCCGTGAGCCATATATCCCGGCGGTGAACCGACCCGGCGTAATCGCGGCGGCCGAGCTGGGCATTGACCTTCACCCCACCGCAAGGGCGCTGGTCTTTCCCAATGTGGGCAGCTACTTCGGCGGCGACCTGATTGCGGGTATCCTATACTGCGACATGGACCAGCGGGAGGATACAGCCATCCTGGTGGATGTGGGCACCAATGCGGAGGTGGTCCTGGGCAACCGCAGTTGGATGATGGCCTGCGCGGGTGCGGCCGGCCCGGCGCTGGAGGGGGGCGTCACGCGCATGGGCACCACGGCCGGACCGGGGGTCATCGACCACATCGCCATCGATCCGGATTCAATGGCACTTGACATCCACACCATCGACAATCAGGCGCCCCGGGGCATCTGCGGCTCCGGTGTCATTGACCTGGCCGCTGCCCTGTTCCGGTCGGGAATGATCGATATTCGGGGAAAACTGTTGCCCGATCGCTGCGGGGATCGTTTTAAATTGAAAGATGGGCTGGGGCATTTGACCCTCGTACCCGCCGGCCAGTCGGCCACGGGCCAGGATCTTGGCATCACGCAGGCGGATTTGGACAGTCTGGTTCGCGCAAAGGCCGCCATGTACACCATCCTGGAGACCATCACCGGCAGCGTGGGCATGCAGCCGCAGGATCTGGAAACCTTTTTCGTGGCCGGCACCTTTGGCGCCTATATCGATCCCGCGTCCGCCATCACCATCGGCATGCTCCCGGACCTGCCCCTGGCGTGCTACCACAACCTGGGCAACAGCTCGCTGGGCGGCGCCACCCGGGTGCTGGAAAATCCAGCGTGCTTCGACCGCGTCAAACACATCCGCGACGGCATCACCTACATGGAGTTGAACGTGAACCAGGACTTTATGAACCGCTTCTCCGCCGCCAGGTTCCTGCCCCACACGGACACCTCCCGGTTCCCTTCGGTTCGATGGCCCGCTGCATGACCGCCAAGGGCTTAAACCGGCCATTTTCTCACCACCTAAAAAGACCCATTCCGTATTCTTTTCAGCAGGTTGTTTCCTGCCAAATAAAGCCTTGAAAGGTTTTGTGCATTATGATAGTCGATGGTTTGATTTTTTCTACCCACATGTACATTAAAACCCAACCCCAAAAAGGATCGAGACCACATGACGTCGAAGAAACAGTTGCTGTTTGCTTACGGTCTGGCAATCCACCTGTTGCTTGTCGGGATTATCTGTTATGCCGCCTTTCCGGTCAACGCGCCCGATGAACCCATTCGGATCATGTACCAGACCAATGCCGGAAAAGTCCTTTTTGATCATTACACCCACAGCGATGCATCCGGCTACGGGGCAAGCTGCTTTGACTGCCACCATCACCCCGGAGAAGACGACGAAAGCTCCTTGATTGCTTGCGGGGAATGTCATCAGGAACCGACAGAAGATGGATCACTACCGGAAAGCTGCCTGGACTGCCACGATGAAGACGAGATCGAGGGTTCTGAGGTGCCGGCACGGGCGGATGCATTCCACCAGCAGTGCATCGAATGTCATGAGCAGTTTGAGGCAGGCCCGCAGTCCGGCTCGGAAAACTGTGCTCAATGTCACGTCCTGTAATCGAGGCAGCGGGCGTTCATGAATCTGTTTAGATGGTTTTATTTTTCACTGCGGCCCTAACAAAAGGTTAAGCTATGCGAAAGCGATCATTCTTCGGCCTGTCCAAACCTTCCTTCCGCTACGAACTGGCCACCGGCACCGGCGCCGATCCGGTGGCCATCCCGACCCCGGCAACGGTTACCCTTTACATCAAGCAGGAACTGAAGCGAACCAGCATCAGCCTGAAAGTGGGCACACCGGTAAAAACCGGTCAGCGGCTGGTGCTCAACGAAGGCGACGACAGCTGTGCCATCTCGTCGGCTACCGGCACCATCTGCGCCATCGCCCCTTTCCTGGCGGATTACGGACGGGCATGGACCGCGGTGACCATTAAACCCGAGGGAATCGACACACCGGACACCGAATTTGCCGAAGCAAGCCAAGCGCCGTCCTTAGAGACGCTCAACCGCTATCTGACCGCCTGCCCCGGAGAGCCGGACATCGGCCCACTGATGGACGAACGCAACCCCGTACGCACCATCGTCATCTACGGCGGCAATGCCGACCTTCTCATCGATACCAGCCTGTATCTGTTCAAACAAAGCGCTGAAGCGATCAACGCGGGCATCGAAATCCTGAGAAAAGCCACAGGCATCGAGGACATCGTCATCGTGATCCCGGAAGAGAGCGTGCAGAACTACTCCGGCCATCTGGATGCCCGAATGCAGCCGGTTTCATCCCAGTACCCCTACGCCCAGCCGCTGATGGTTCTGCACCAACTGACCGGGCGGCTGCCCGATGAAAAAGGAATGGCATCCATGGGCGTCCATTTCATCCGCGCCGAAGCCGTGGTAACCATCGGCCGGGCTTTCTCATCCGGTAGCCTGCCCGTTGAAAAGACGGTAGCCGTCATCGACAAGCAAGGAACCAAGCACCTGGCCCGGGCGCGGGTGGGAACTCCGGTGGGCGTGCTGCTCAAAACCTTCGACGTACAGGTCAACGACCAGGACAAGATTATTTTCGGTGGGCCGATGACCGGCAACGCCATCTACAGCGAAGACCTGCCCATCCGGCCGGATACCGACGCCATCCTGGTTCAGGACAAAAGCATCATTCCCCTGTACAGCGACTATCCGTGCATCAACTGCGGCGATTGCGTGCGCATCTGCCCGGCCAACGTGCCGGTGAACCTGCTCGTTCGCTTTCTGGAAGCCGGACAGTATACCGAAGGCGCCGACCTGTACGACCTTTATTCGTGCATCGAGTGCGGCCTGTGCAGTTACGTCTGTGTGTC
>JAGTUY010000274.1 GCA_018224455.1 Desulfosarcina sp. | reverse complement strand
GTAGGCGAAGTGCAGTACCGGTTCGTGCAGCAGCATGGCGAACCCGCGCACCTTGGCCTTGATGCTTTCGGCCACGAAGAGGATGGTGCGAAAACGCTGTTTAAAAGGGTTGCGGAGTTTTTCGGCAATGTGGTCGATCTCTTTTTCGTCCACGGCGGTGAACTGGCTGCGCAGGATCTCCTGCACCTGGCTCAGGGTGCCTTTGTTCACCGGCAGTATGTTGTCATAGATACGTCGAATGCGCAGCATGCGGTTGGTTCCTTCGCAGGGTCGATCATGGGTTTTTCTCAGATGTCGTCGTCGGACGTGCCCGGCGAAATTCCATCGGCGACGATACGGCCGACGGCGTCGACATAGGTGATGCCTGACCGGTCCAGGGCGGCGGCAAATCCGGCGTCGGGGGAAAGGCACGGGTTGGCGTTGATCTCCAATACCCATGGTTGGCCTGCCGGGTCCACCCTGAAATCCACCCGGGCATAGCCGTTGAGACCGAAATGGTCCCAGCATCGACGGGCCAGCGCTTCCAGGCGTCTCAGCAGGCCTTGATCGGACGAATCGAAATCGAACCGGCGCGGGGTGTGGTGAAACGCGAAGGCGGTCTGGTCCCACTTGGCCCGATAATCCACGATGCGGGGCATTTCGTCGGTGTAGCCCTCAAAAACGATCTCCGCCGGCGGGAGCACTTCCGGGCCCCAAGGACCGGCCAGCATCGACAGGTTGAATTCCCGGCCGGCGATGAATCGTTCGGCAAAACAGGCACCCCCCAGCAGCGGCGCCCTGGACCGGAGCAGGGGCAAAACGCTTGCCGGCTCGGCATCGTTGACGATGCTCTGCCCGTCCAGACCGATGGAGGCATGCTCCCAGACCGATTTGATGATCCAGGCGCCCTCGCCGGTATCGCCGCCGTGAACCGAACCGTCATGGCCGGGCCAGGGGCCGATCCATGCAGGGGTAGGGATGCCGGCCGCTGCCATCCACCCTTTGGCCAGCACCTTGCCGGAGGTGAGCACCATGGCCTCTGCCCGGGCGCCGGTGTAGGGCAGGGCCATGGCGTCCAGGCAGAAGGGGAACAGATGGATCAGCCGACCCTGGCCGCCGATGGATTCCACCAGGTTGAACACCAGGTCCACACGGCGATGGCGCAGTTCCTGCTCCACGGCCGACAGGTTCAGGCTGCAGGAGATTCGGCAGGGCGAGTGGCCCTGCATCTGCAGTGCCCGGGCCACGGCATCAGCCTGGGCGATCACGTCCCGGGCATCGGGGGCATCGGCATCGCTGACGGTGTCGTGAACAATGGCGATCTGCATCAAGCGGCTCCGCGGAGGTGGTCCGCCCGGGGAATCCGGGTGGCGGCCGAGTCGATGATCCAGCCGATCAACTGCCGATAGGGAACCCCCAGGTGGTTGCAGATGATGGGCAGGTCCGAATGCGCGGGGTGAATGCCGGCCAGCGGATTGACCTCAATAAACAGCGCATGGCCGTTTTCATCACAGCGCAGGTCGATCCGTCCCGCATCCCGGCAGCCCAGGGCCCGCCAGGCGGCAAGGGCCACCTTCTCGGCCTCGGCAACCACCGGATCGTCTTCGGCGCGTCGCAGGGCGTAGAGCACCCGTGACTCACACTCCTCCTTGTTGACATAGGAATAAACACCCGGTTCCGCCGTGTCCAGCAGATGCACCTCGATGGTACCCAGCACACGCGCTTTGGCACCAGTGCCTACGATGCCCGTGGTGAACTCACGACCCGGCAGATAGGGCTCGATGATCACCGGCTGCCGAAACGTATCGATCAATCGCCTGCAGGCAGCCTCGAGATCTTTTTTATGGCGGACGATGGACTGCGGTGTGACGCCCTTGCCGGTTCCCTCCGCCACGGGTTTGACGAAATAAGGCGCTGCAAAGCCCACTGATCCGGCCTCGCCGGGTGTCTCGACGACGCTGAAATCGGAAGTGGGCACCCCGGCGTCACGGATGACCCGCTTGGTCATTCCCTTGTGAAGGCTGAGGCTCATGACCAGCGGGTCCGAAAAGGTATAGGGGATCCGGTACATGTCCAGAAGCGCCGGCACCTGTGCCTCGCGGCCGATGCCGTGCATGCCTTCGGCAATGTTGAACACCAGATCCCAACGCCGGCCGGCAACCAATGCGGCAGCCAGTTGGCGGCTGTGGCCGATGCGTTCGGTTCGGTGTCCCAGGCATCGGATGGTCGATTCGATCGCGCTGACGGTGTCGTCGCGGTCGAACTCGGCTGTCTCTTCTTCCGAAAAACCTTCCGCCAGGTATTGGGAGCGAAGGTCGTAAGTCAGTCCGATATTCAAGGTCATCGGTTAATCCCTCCTCGTAGCGCTGACGGTGCCATTGCTTTGCCAGCCTCATCGTTGCTTGCTTGGACCTCGTCCAAAAAACATCGGGGACGCGCGCCCCGCAAAGGGCCCGTTCCCCGATCGGTTACATTATGTTTTTGATATTAACTATTTGATATCTATTCTGAATCCGGATACCGGTACAGTCGGTTTTCGTAATTCTTCAGCACCAGTGCGTCGTCTTCGCGGCCCACCACGTAGTCGGGCATCAGCGGGATTTTTCCACCACCACCCGGGGCGTCGACCACGTATGTGGGCACCGCATAGCCGCTGGTGAAGCCGCGAAGACCGCGGATGATCTCCAGGCCCTTTGCAATGGGGGTGCGAAAGTGCGCCGACCCGGTAATCGGGTCGCACTGGTACAGGTAGTACGGGCGTACACGCATCTTGAGCAGATTGTGTACGAGGCTGCGCATGGTCTCCAGGTTGTCGTTGACCCCTTTGAGCAGCACCGTCTGGGACCCTAAAGGAATCCCCGCGTCAGCCAGCATGGTGCAGGCGCGCAGCGCTTCGGGGGTGCATTCATCCGGGTGGGTAAAGTGCAGGCTCATCCACAACGGGTGATACTGACGCAGCATGCGAACCAGTCGCTGAGTGATGCGCTGGGGCAGCACCGCGGGAACTTTGGTGCCGATGCGAACGATCTCGACATGCGGGATCTGGCGCAGCCGCGACAAAATCCAGGAAAGCTTCTCTTCTCCCAGCATCAACGGGTCGCCGCCGGAAAGGAGTACATCACGGATGGACGGCGTCTGCGCGATGTAGGCGAAGGCCCGCTCCAGCCGGTTGCGGCTAGGGTGGATCCCGCCATGGCCCACCACGCGGGAGCGGGTGCAGTAGCGGCAGTAGGTCGAGCAAAAGTCGGAGAGCAGCAGGAGTACGCGGTCCGGATAGCGGTGGACCAGCCCGGGCACCGGGCTCATGCCATCTTCGCCCAGTGGGTCGTCAGCCTCACCTTTCATATGGGCGGTTTCGTAAATGGTGGGGATGACCGTGCGGCGAATGGGCTGGTCGGGATCGTCCCGGGAAACCAGGCTCATGTAATAGGGAGTGATCCCCAAGGGCAGCACCGTTTCCGCGCCGGTGAACGCCGCGCGCTCATCCTCGGACAGGGAGATCATCGATTCCAGTTGGGCAAGACTGCGGATACGGTGGCTGGTCTGCCACTGCCAGTCGTTCCACAACTTAGTGGGGATGCTGGGAAAATGTCGCTTGCGGAACGATCTGACGGCCGGGCTGAGGATTCCGGCGCGCTGGGTGGGAAACCGGACGAGTCGTCCGGTGCGTTTAGCGGTGGCAATGGAAGAGGCGGCTTCCAGGCATTGACTAGGGTCGGGAGGTTCGTCGTCGCCTTCCTGAGCTGCCTGCGGCGGTGTTGCGATCAGCTGTTCGTTCCTCTTGGTGGTGAACTGCATGGCGTCTTTTTTCCTTTATTAAAAAGGTTGTCTTTATTCCGGTCCTTAGCCGTTTGGAACCGGGGCGTTGTTCCGAATTTTATTCGCATTCGGTTGGCGCGAATATATGTCTTTTCGGCTTAAATGCAAGAAAAAAAATAGCATCGTGAAAATTTTTTTTTTATCAATATACCAATAAGTTAAAATGCTTTTGCCCAAACTTCGATGGTGTATGGTTCTTTTGGCCGATCCATTGGGTCTCAAGGGCGCCTGGATGCCGTGCCAAAAATATATTAAAGATAATAAATACAAATAGATGAAAAAAAAGAGCCGGTTTTTGACAGAAACGGCGGCCTTCGACTGAAAGACAGGCCTGGGTCACTGAGATGTGGACAGCTCCGGAAATTCATTTTATAGAGCTGGCATCGAGTTTCGGCGAGACGATTGTTTTAACCATTTATCCAACAGAAAGCAGGCCAGGATGACCTTGACGGACACCGACCCACGCGTCGCTTCGATTATCATGGCAGCAGGAAGAGGCAGCCGCATGCAAGGCTATGACGGCAACAAAACCCTGCTGCCGTTGCAGCCCGGCAGCTCCGTTTTTATCGGCAGCCACCCCATTCTCATGCACCTGATGGAAAATCTGCCTGCCGGACCCAAGGCGCTGATCGTCAACCATCGCAAAGACGAGGTGATGGCGATCACGCGGGGCACCGGTGCCGTCTACTGCGAACAGCCGGTGCTTAACGGCACCGGCGGCGCCATTCTTGCCGCCGGTGCGTTTGTGGGCGCACAGCGGGTCGATCATGTGATCATTACCATGGGTGATGTGCCCTTTGTGCAACAGCGGACCTACGACCGGCTGGTCGACGGTCTCGGCACCCACGCTCTGATGATTTTAGGATTTTCCCCCGAAAAGAAGAAGCAATATGGGATGCTGGAAATCGAAGCGGGCAAGGTCAGAAAGATTACCGAGTGGAAATACTGGAAAGACTACCCGGTCGACCGGCAGGATTCGCTGACCGTCTGCAACTCCGGCATTTATGCCGTGCGCCGAGCGGACCTGGCCGACTATCTTCCCATTTTGGCCTCCCGGCCGCAGATCGTGCAAAAGCAAGTCAACGGCAAATTGACGGACATCGAAGAGTTCTTTTTTACCGACTTGATCGAATTCATGGTCAAGGACGGCAAGCGGGTCGGGTACCATGTGGTCGACGACGAATTCGAAACCATGGGCATCGATGACGTGGCCGCCCTGGAAAAGGCCCAGGCGATTTACCGGAATCGTACCGGTTAGGAAATCCTGGCATGCCGCTGCGCACAGCAAAAAGGCCCACCGCGGAGAGAAATGATCATGTGATGTCCAGGGCCTGATTCAGATCGTCGATCAGCGTCTGCACCGCTTCGAGGCCCACGGAGAGGCGCACCAGATTTTCGCTGACCCCGGCCTTCCGACGGGCGTCGGGGCTCAAGGCCGCATGGGTGTTGGTAATGGGCTGGTTGGCCAGGCTGGTGACGCCGCCCAGGCTGGTGGCCAGCTTGATCGTCTTCAAGCGGTCCATGACCTGTTTGGTGCCGTCGAAGTCAGCGGCCACCTCGAAGCTGAGCATACCGCCGAAGCCGGTCATGCGTGCGTTGGCAATCTCGTGGTCGGGATGGGAGGGCAGGCCCGGGTAGTGCACGGCGGCGACCTTGGGGTGCGCGGCCAAAAAGCGGGCGACCGTCATGGCGTTCTCGTTGTGTCTGTGCATGCGAAGTTCAAGGGTCTGCAGGCCGCGCAGGGTGAGAAATGCGGTCATGGGGTCCATGACCCCGCCGAATATTTTTCTGCGGTTCCAGATGCGGTCTGCGCAGGGTTTGTTGCCGCAGACGAATCCCGCGGTGACGTCGTGGTGTCCGCCCAGGTACTTGGTGCCGCTGTGAATCACCACGTCGACCCCCCATTGCACCGGATGCTGGTTGATCGGCGATGCAAAGGTGGCATCCAGCAGCACCAGGGCCCCTTTGGCGTGGGCGGCGCTGGCCAGCGCCGGGACGTCGACCACGCGCAGCAGGGGATTGGTGGGTGATTCCAGATAAAGCAGCGCCAAGCCCTTGTCGATTTCAGCCAGGATTTCATCGGTTTTCCAGCAGTTGACATAGGTGACATCTACGCCGAATCCCGGCAGTACCGCATTCATCAGTTCAAAGGTGCCGCCGTATATCTCCCGGGTGGTTACGATGCGGTCGCCGGTGTGCACGTGGGTCAGAACGGCGGTAGAGATGGCGGCCATGCCCGAACTGAAACCCAGGGCGTGGTCGTAGCCTTCCAGGGCGGCCAGGGCATGTTCCACCTCCACCACCGACGGGTTGTCCCACCGGGAGTAGATGTATCCGCTGTGGTTCTGGACCACGTCGATCAGGTCGTCGGAATTGTCGAACTTATACGTGGCCGTCATGTAGATCGGTGGAATTACGGGTTTCCCTTTCACTTTCAGCTTTCCTTTCAGCGCTGCCTAAACGTGCTTTTTTTGATTGGGCCAGTCAACCGGCGTCGATGCGGTTCGGGAGAGGTACGCTAAATGAATTGGCCTGATAATTCAATATACAATTTTTTATTGCCTGCAAAATCGTCCCGACCAGCCGATACCGGTGATAACAGGACTGTGCGTTGAGAAAATCCGCTTGACTTTTGGACGCGGGTGTTTTTATGGCTGCACCAATTGAGACATTCAGCTGAGCATTGACCGAGATCCTTGAGCTGCCTGTCTAAAGCCTTGATGGCAAGCCCCCCTGCGATGGGGACACAACAAGGGAGATCTGCAGATGACCGACCGTATGCAGGTATTCACAAGGGACGAAATTAATCTGATTCATGACGCCTCCATGGAGATCCTTTCGGAAACCGGTGTTAAATTTAATTCCGAAGAAGCGCTGGACCTGTTCCGGCAGAACGGATTCAAGGTCACCAACCCAAGGGTGTATATCACGGAAAAAGAGGTTATGCGCGCTCTGGAGACGGTGCCGTCCCGTTTTGTGGTGCACGCCCGCAACCCGCAATACAACGTGGCCATCGGTGAAGATGACTTCGTTTTCCTGCCCACCGCCGGGGCGCCCAATGTCTCCAATGCCGACGGCGTGCGCCGGCCGGCAACCATGGACGACTATTTCACGTGCTGTAAACTGGTGCAGACGTCCGACCAGTTGGACATGAACGGCTACCTCACGGTTCAGCCGAATGAGGTGCCGTCTCAGATAACCCACCTGGACATGATGCTTGCCAACTTGACCCTGTGCGACAAGGCATTTCTGGCAGGCAGCAATTTCCGGCAGGCGGCGCTGGATTCGGTGGAAATGGCCGCGATTGTCTGGGGGGGGGTGGAAGAACTGAAAAAGCAACCGGTGATGCCCGCCGTGGTGCATGCGGCCTCACCGCTCAAATACAGTCCGGAAATGGCTGAAATTATCATCGACCTGGCCCGGCTTGGCCAGCCGCTGGTGATTACCGATATGGTGCTGGCCGGCACCAGCGGTCCGATTTCCCTGCCGGGGCTGATGGCCATGTCCAATGCCGAGATACTGGGCGGCATTGTACTCTCCCAGCTGGCCGGGCCGGGTACACCGGTGGTATATGGATCGGTGTCGGCGCCATCGGACATGCGCACGGTCTCTTCTGCCGTGGGTGCACCGGAAGCGGTGGTGCTGGCCTCAGCAGTGATCCAGCTGGCACGCCACTATAAAATTCCCTGCCGCACCGGCGGCATGCTGACCAATTCGCATTGTCTGGATTCCCAGGCGGCGGCCGAAGGCACCCTGATGATGAGCACGGCCGTCAGAAACGGCGCCAATTTTATTCTTCACGCCTGCGGTCAACTGGGTTCCTATATCTCCATGAGTTTCGAAAAGTGGATCCTCGACGAAGAGGTCTGCCGCACCCTGAGGCGGGTGATCACCGCCATGGACATCAATGTTGAATCCATTGACGTGGCGACCATCAAAAGCCTCAGCAGTGATGGAAACTACCTTACCCATCCCACGACGTTCAAACATTGCAGGAACCTTTACCAGCCCCTTTTGTTCACCCGCGACGACTATCAGCGCTGGGAGTCGAAAGGCGCCCGCTGCGTGGCCGATAAAACAGAGCAGATGCTGGCCGACCGGCTGGCCAAGTATGAAAAGCCCCCCATCGACCAGGGGGTCGAACAGGCGTTGAAGCAATACGTGGGCCGGCAGAAAAAGGCTTTGATGGAAAAAAAATTCATTTTTTAAAAAAGCAAAGCACCCCGTCAAACTTACAATGAAAACATGTTGTCCAGCCGCTCCAGGTCATTGATCACTCGCCAGGCCCCGCCGCCGGACTCCGTTTTGTCCCGCCACTGATCCACTCGCTGCATATAATTTTTGGGGTCGCGAATATCGTCCCGCAGCTTGGTGACATTCAAGGCGATGATGTTGAAACCATCCAGTTGAAAGGGAACATCCCGCACGTGGCCGCGGGCCAGCTCTTCTTTCAGGTCCGAAAATATCAGGACGAATTTCTGGCCGGATCCGGCCTCGTTGAGGTATTCGACGGCCTGCAGCAGCCCCCCGGAAATGTCCGTGTGGCTGCTGCCCGCCACCGAGGATACAAAATCGGCCACTTGCTTTTGAAAGGCGCGCTTTTGCGTGTTGGCCACCGACGGACGCTGGTCGAAGGTGACTTTGGCGACGATGTCCTTCTCGCTGAAGCTGCCCGTATCGATGCGGGCCACGGCCATGGTGTCCCCGGGTGCCAGCGTGCCCAGCAGGTAGTTGATGATGGCCCGGGCCTTGTTGAGTTCCTCGGTATAGGTGCCCGAGGTGTCCACCAGCATGTATACCCCCTTGGTGCGGTCCAACTTTTGGGTGCATCCACCGGTAGTCAGGACGACCGCACACAATGCGGCGGCAATCATCGCGCGTGGGGTCAGTCTGTTATTTTTTTGCATGGTGCCGCCTCCTCCAACAAGGTCATGGATTGGTTTTTTGTGGCCGACCGATCTTTCTCCACGTTGGGCACCGACGGCGAGGCTGCCATTTTTCGAAGAATCAGCGCCTCCAGCCAGAGGGCCGGAAAGATGGTCAGATCGTACACATTGACCACCAATCGGCCCAGGTAATAGCCCAGGTTGCCCGCCAGGCGCAGAAGAAACCCCAAAGCGCGCAGCGCCCAGGCACCAGCTATACCGAGCACGGTCCGTGATGACGAAACAAAGGTCTCGAAGGGCATTGCCACCGTGGTGAGGATGAAGGGCAGGATGAATCCCAGGATCATCTGACCGATCGTAGGAATCTTGCTGGCGGCGACGGCAGTGGTTTCAACGCCGGCCAGGCTCTGCCTCAGCGCCTCCATGTCTGCAGCAATGCGGTCGCGCATGAAGGCCAGAGAAGATTCAACACCGGCCAGGATGGTGAGCATGGCCAGCAGGATAAAGAAGAACCAGGTGCGCTTTTTGTCGTCGAGGCAGCCGATTACCGAAAACAGCCGGGTGAAACGCAGGGCATCCATGATAAAGATTCCCACGACGACTTCCAGGCAGACGATGAATATGCCGGCCACATCGGATGTCTTGAACGCGCCGATATAGCTGGCACCGCCCACCATCTCGGACATGGGCAGGGCAACCAGGTTGAAATTGATGATGGCACCGATGACAAACACGCCCAGAACCAGTCCGGATGTGAAGAACTGGGTCAGCGAAGACGACGAAAGCTGACGTTCGGCAATGTCGGTGTGTGTCCTGACGGTCTCATAGTCGCTGATGCATCGGTCCACCGCCTGGGAGCGGGCGGTCAGGTCGGCGATGGCTTTTTCGATCCCCTTGAGGGTTTTGTCGGTGGCGCGCCACTGAGGGACCATGCGCGAGAGAATACCGTGGCGATCCGACACCGCTTTGCGATGACCCTCGAGGGCGGCCTTATGTTGTTCGTTCAAGGTGTTGTGGATATCTTCGAGAAGGTTGGCCACCATGGGGTCACCCGAGGGTTTGATGCCGGCGATGGCATCGATCACCTTGACCCAATCTGACAGACCCTGGGGAATTTCAGCGGTTTTACGGTAATCGGTTTCAAGCTTCAATAGATCTTCACGGAGCTGCCGCTGCAGCTGGGGGTAACCTTCCAGGTTTCGTTCCACGGCCGTCCTGATCCGTTCGAATTCGCGTTCTGTCCGTCGCTCGGCATGTTCCATGCCTGCCGCCAGCAGCACTTCCCGGTTGCGTGCTTCCAGTCGCTGGCGGGCCATCTTCACTGAAGCGGACGCCACCCGCATGGCATTGTAGATCACCCGGCCCAGCGACCCCATTGAATCGTGAAAAGGCCGCCGTGCAAAATACATGGCCGCGATGCTCAAAAAAATCCATACCAGAACCGACAGAAACGGAACCGGCGTGATATTGAACAAAAGGGTTGCGTCTGGCATGATATCCTCCATTCTTTCAAGGTTATCAGATCCATCCAGCAATTCATGTGCCGACATGTTAACCTCAATGGCACCATCGAATTGAGCAGGTTTTCAATTCGCAGAAGCGACACCCAAACTGTTTTTATCTAAATGAAATAATCTAGCATAATAATTTAATAGCCTGATTTGCGGCCAGGTCCGACTGGGGGCTTAGTATCTATAGGGATGCAAAAGGAGGGGGTGATGTGTATTATCGTGCACGGTCT